>NZ_JBELMH010000023.1:0-31313 GCF_042096055.1 Citreimonas sp.
CGGCGACCTGCTGATCGCGCGCGGCAAGGTCGTCAAGCCGGGGCGCCGGCTGGTGGTGGTCCAGGCTGAGGTCTTTGCCCGCACCGGCGACGACGAGGTGCAGATCGCGCTTCTGACCGGGTCGATGATGCCCGTCCCGGCCTGAGCCGCGCCGCCTAGACGCCCAGCCCCTCGGGCTCGGGCAATCCATACGACCGGCAGCAGGCGGTCAGCGTGTTGGCCAGCAGGCAGGCGATCGTCATCGGTCCGACGCCGCCCGGCACCGGGGTGATCGCGCCCGCGACCTGCGCGCAGCCGTCGAAATCCACGTCGCCCACAAGGCGCGTCTTGCCGTCTTCCGCCTCGATCCGGTTGATGCCCACGTCGATCACCGTGGCGCCCGGCTTGATCCAGTCGCCCTTGACCATCTCGGGGCGACCCACGGCGGCCACGACGATGTCCGCACGCCGCACCACGCCCGGCAGATCGCGCGTGCGCGAATGCGCCACCGTCACGGTGCAGCTTTCGCCCAGCAGCAAATGCGCCATCGGCTTGCCGACGATGTTGCTGCGCCCGATCACCACCGCCTCAAGGCCCGACAGGTCGCCCAGCGTCTCGCGCAGCATCAGCAGGCAACCCAGCGGCGTGCAGGGCACCATCGCCTTCTGGCCGGTCCCCAGCAGGCCGACGTTGGAGATGTGGAACCCGTCCACGTCCTTGGCCGGGTCGATGGCGCGGATCACCTTGGCGGCGTCCATGTGGTCGGGCAGCGGAAGCTGCACCAGGATGCCGTGCACGGACGCGTCGGCGTTCAGCCGCGCGACCAGGTCCAGAAGCTCGGCCTCGCTCACGCCGGCGTCCAGCTTGTGCTCGAAGCTCTGCATGCCGGCCTCGACCGTCATCTTGCCCTTCGAGCGCACGTAGACCTGGCTCGCCGGATCCTCGCCCACCAGCACGACCGCAAGGCCAGGCGTCACGCCGTGCTCGGACCGCAACCGGTCCACGTTCTCGGCCACCGCCGCCCGGATGCGCGCCGCGTGCGCCTTGCCGTCGATCCGTTCCGCAACCATCCGCAAATCTCCTTGTCTGGCGTGCCGCGCGCCTTAACACGGCCGCCGCCCGTCGCCCAGCGTCACGGCGGGCGGGGCGATGCCGCAGAGCGGCGAGCGCCGTGTCGCTGTCAGAACAGCCCTTCGATCTCGCCGTCCGCGTTAAGCCGGATCGACTGCGCCGCCGGCGCCTTGGGCAGGCCCGGCATGGTCATGATCTCGCCGCAGATCGCCACGACGAAGCCCGCGCCGGCCGACAGCCGCACCTCGCGCACCGGAATGGTGAAGCCGGTGGGCGCGCCGCGCAAGGTAGGGTCGGTGGTGAAGGAATACTGCGTCTTGGCCATGCAAACGGGCAGGTCACCGTATCCCTGGTCTTCCCATTCCTTCAGCTGTGCGCGGATCTTGCCGTCCATGACCACGCCGTCAGCGCGGTAGATCCGCGTGGCGATGGTCTCGATCTTCTCGGACAGCGACATCGCGTCGGGATAGAGCGTCTCGAACTGCGCGTCGCCCGCATCGGCCAGCTTCGCCACCACCTCGGCCAACGGCGCCGAGCCTTCCGAGCCCAGCTCCCAATGCCGCGACAGCACCGCCTCGGCGCCCTGCCCGGCGACGAAGTCCTGCACCGCCTTCACCTCGGCGTCGGTGTCGGTCACGAAGTGGTTGATCGCCACCACGACCGGCACGCCGAAGCCCTTCACGTTCTCGATGTGCCGCCCGAGGTTCGCGCATCCCGCCTTCACGGCGTCCACGTTCTCGGCACCGAGGTCGGCCTTGGCCACGCCGCCGTTCATCTTCATCGCACGCACGGTGGCCACCACCACGACGACCGACGGGAAAATCCCGGCCTTGCGGCACTTGATGTTCATGAACTTCTCGGCGCCCAGGTCGGCGCCGAAGCCCGCCTCGGTCACCACATAATCGGCCAGCTTCAGCGCGGTCTTCGTCGCGATGACCGAGTTGCAGCCATGCGCGATGTTCGCGAAGGGCCCGCCATGCACGAACGCGGGGTTGTTCTCGAGCGTCTGGACCAGGTTCGGCTGCATCGCGTCCTTCAGCAGCACCGTCATCGCGCCCTCGGCGCCTATGTCTCGGCAATAGACCGGCGTCTTGTCGCGCCTGTAGGCGACGATCATCGCGCCCAGCCGCTCCTCGAGGTCCTTGAGGTCGCGCGCGAGGCACAGGATCGCCATGACCTCGGAGGCGACCGTGATGTCGAACCCGGTCTCGCGCGGGAAGCCGTTGGCGACGCCGCCCAGCGAGGCCGTGATCTGCCGCAGCGCCCGGTCGTTCATGTCGACGACCCGCCGCCAGACGACGCGCCGGATGTCGATGTCCAGCTCGTTGCCCCAGTAGATGTGGTTGTCGATCATCGCCGCCAGCAGGGAATGCGCGCTGGTGATCGCGTGGAAGTCGCCGGTGAAGTGAAGGTTCATGTCCTCCATCGGGATCACCTGCGCCATGCCGCCGCCCGCGGCCCCGCCCTTCATGCCGAAGTTGGGGCCGAGGCTCGCCTCGCGGATGCAGACCATCGCCTTGCGCCCGATGCGGTTCAGCCCGTCGCCCAGGCCCACCGTCGTCGTGGTCTTGCCCTCGCCCGCGGGCGTGGGGTTCACCGCCGTCACCAGGATCAGCTTGCCGTCCGGCCGGTCAGCCAGCCCATCGATGAAGCCCTGTCCGACCTTCGCCTTGTCGTGCCCGTAGGGCAGCAGGTGCTCAACCGGGATGCCCAGGGCCGCGCCGATGTCCTGGATGGGTTTCTTCGTCGCGGCGCGCGCGATCTCGATGTCGGTCCTGTGAGCCATATCCGCCTCCCCGGTGAATGCCTTGTCGAGCACAGGCTTAGCCGCAAGGCACATGAAAAGGCACCGCGAATCCGACACAACGCACCTTCAATGCGGCCTGCGCGCATCGGTGCCGCGGACGGATTGGCGCGCATCGGAAACCCGCACGGGCGCGCGCGGAGGGAACATGCTCACGCGGTTCACGTTGCCGGGGTAGCAAGGACGCACCCGGCGCCTGCTTACCCATGACCCGAATCCCGAGGAGGACGGACCATGAAGACCACCCTGATCACTTCCACCGCGCTGATCGCGCTCGCCACCGGTCTCGCCGCCGAGTCCCACGGCTCCGGCTCGGAGACCGCGCAATCCGACAGCACGCAGATGCAGACCGATGCCAGTTCCGGCGACGCCGTGCAGACGACGCAGAGCGGTTCGCTCTGCCTCGACGGCGTGGCGCGCTACGACCAGAACGCCGACGGTGAGCTGAGTTCGGACGAGCTCGACAGCACGGCACGCGCATCGTTCAGCGCGATGGACGCCAACCAGGACGGCACGGTGACGCGCGACGAGTACGTGACCTGCGCCAACGTGATGGCCGGCAGCCAGGGCATGGAATCCGACCGCTCGGAAGAGAACATGGCCGAGTACGACACCGATGGCGACGGAGAGCTGACGCAGCAGGAGTTCATGCAGGCCTCGGCCTCGTCCTACGACGCCATGTCCGACGACCCCAGCCAGCAATCGGGCATGATGCGCCTGATGTTCCTGCCGGTCAGCGCGTCGCCCGATGACATGGGCACGATGACGCGCGACGAGGCGGCCAGCCGCACCGTCACGCTGTTCGTCGCCCTCGACGAGGACGACAGCGGCACCGTGGCCCGCGACGAATGGTCGATGAACCAGCCGACGATGCCCGACATGCGCGACGCGCTGAACCAGCGCTTCGACGAAGCGGACGCCGACAGCTCGGGCGATCTGACCGAGGACGAGTATTCCGGGATGATCCAGGATCGTGGCGCGGCCGCACAGGACGTGGTGGCCGAGGATTACGAGCTGCCGATGAACACGCTGACGCCGGACGAGCCGGCGGTGTATTACACGTATCCCAGCACCATGTGATCGGATCGCATAACGCGACAGAGCGAACCCCGGCCCTCGTGCCGGGGTTCTTTCGTTCGGCCTAGTCCCCGCCCTGCCACGCGCGCTGGTCGGGCACGAACAGGCGCAGCGTGTCGCCCATGTTGAGCGTGCCGGGCCGCTCGACCCAGGCCGTGACGCCACGCCGCCCCTCGGCCGCCCGCTTGAAGCGCTTGCCGTGGCCCTCGTGCTCGGCCTCGATCTCGCGCCCCGGCAGGACGCAGGGGCGATTCTGCATGTCGATCCCCAGGCACGCGCCGTCCGGAGCCTGCAGCCGCGACGAAGGCGGCAGATGCGAGAAGTCGGCGATCCCTTGAACGACCAAAGTCGCCCCCAGCCAGGCGGGGTCGAGCGCATCCAGTCCCATCGCCTCGGCCGTGGCGGCGATCTCCTCGGCCGACAGGACCGACAGCTGCCGCACGTTGGCGATCTCGGTCCCGCGCGTGTACTGCGCCGTGACGCGCGAGCACGATGGGCGCGTCAGCCCGCCATGCCGTTCGCCGACGGGCCCGCCCCAATCGAGCGTGAGCGTATCGCGCGGGACCGCGCGCAGGCCGGTGTCCTCGGTGGGCACGATGCCCAGCCAGGTGATCGTGGCGGAGTGGTCGGTGGGCTTGAGCGCGGGCATGGCGGGTCTCCGGTTGCGCGCCCTTCGTGGCGCGGCGGAAAGCCACGCGCAAGCCGAACCTTGCGATTCCGGCGGCGGGCGCCGCTGCCCCGGAAATGATAAGACCCCGAAGCGCCGGGCTTCGGGGTCCTTGTTTACGGGCCGTTTGGCCGGTCTCAGGTCGAGGGTTCGGGCTCCAGCCCGCCGCCGCCTTCGGACTTGCCCTTCGGCTTGGTCTTCGGGATCGCGGTGAAGCTCGGCTTCTTCTCGATCTCGCCCGCGCCGTCGTCGGGATCGTCGCCCGAGGTGGGCGGATCGCCCCGCATCACGCGCTTGATCTCCTCACCGGTCAGGGTCTCGTACTCGAGCAGGCCCTGCGCCAGGCGCTCCCACTCGTCCTTGCGCTCGGTCAGGATCTGGAACGCGCGGTCGTAGGCTTCCGAGATGAAGCGGCGCACCTCCTCCTCGATCAGCTCCTTGGTGTGGGCGCTGACCGACAGGCCGGCGGTGTTGCCTGAATAGCCCTCGGCCGCCTCGCGGTAGTCGATGTTGCCGACCTTCTCGGACATGCCCCATTGCAGCACCATCGCACGGGCCAGCGCGCTGGCCTGCTGAATGTCGCCCGCCGGACCGTTCGAGACCATGTCCTCGCCGTACTTGATGATCTCGGCCGCCTTGCCCGCCATGGTCATGGCCAGCTTCTGCTGGCACTCTTCCTTGTGCCAGTTCAGGCGGTCGATCTCGGGCAGCGAGACCACCATGCCCAGCGCACCGCCGCGCGGGATGATGGTGGCCTTGTAGACCGGGTCGCACTGCGGCAGCGTCAGGCCGACGACGGCGTGACCGGCCTCGTGGTAGGCGGTCTTTTCCTTCTGGTCGTCGGTCAGGACCATGCTGCGGCGCTCGGACCCCATCATGACCTTGTCCTTGGCGTTCTCGAAATCCTCCATCGTCACGAAGCGACGCCCGACGCGGGCGGCCATCAGCGCCGCCTCGTTCACGAGGTTGGCGAGATCCGCCCCCGAGAAACCCGGCGTGCCGCGCGCGATGATGCGCAGGTCGACGTTCGGACCCAGCGGGGTCTTGCGGGCATGCACGCCCAGGATCTTCTCGCGGCCCTTGATGTCGGGATTGGGCACGGTGACCTGGCGGTCGAAGCGGCCCGGACGCAGCAGCGCAGGGTCGAGGACGTCACGGCGGTTCGTGGCCGCCACGATGATCACGCCCTCGTTCGCCTCGAAACCGTCCATCTCGACAAGCAGCTGGTTCAGCGTCTGCTCGCGCTCGTCGTTGCCGCCGCCATAGCCCTGGCCACGGGCGCGGCCCACGGCGTCGATCTCGTCGATGAAGACGATGCAGGGGGCGTTTTTCTTGGCCTGCTCGAACATGTCGCGGACGCGGCTTGCGCCGACGCCGACGAACATCTCGACGAAGTCCGAACCCGAGATGGTGAAGAACGGCACGCCCGCCTCGCCCGCGATGGCGCGCGCCAGCAGCGTCTTACCAGTGCCCGGAGGGCCCACCAGCAGCGCGCCCTTGGGGATCTTGCCGCCGAGGCGGCTGAACTTCTGCGGGTTGCGCAGGAACTCGACGATTTCCTCAAGCTCTTCCTTCGCTTCGTCGATGCCGGCAACCTCGTCGAAGGTGACGCGGCCGTGCTTCTCGGTCAGCAGCTTGGCCTTGGACTTGCCGAAGCCCATGGCGCCGCCCTTACCGCCGCCCTGCATGCGGTTCATGAAGTAGATCCAGACCCCGATCAGGAGCAGGAACGGCAGCAGCGACAGCAGGAAGGCCTGGAAGCCCGACTGCTCCTGCTGCTCGGCGCGCACGGGGACGTTGTTGTCGATCAGCAGGCCGCTGACCTCGGCGTCGCGCGGGATCACGGTCACGTAATCCTGACCGTCGTCGGCGCGAAAGCGCACCTCCTCGCCGTCGATGGTCGCCGACGACACGGCGCCTTCCTCGACGGAGGAGACGAATTCGGAATAGCTCATCTCGCGGCTCTGAAGCGTGCCGCCCCCACCCGAGAACAGGTTGAAGAGCGCCAGGATCAGAAGGAAAAGGACCACCCAGAAGGCGATGTTGCGAGCGTTGCCCAAGGCATTCTCCTTTGATGACGTGAGGCCGGGCTACGGCGTTGCGTAGAACATAGACATTGCAGGCCCCGGTTCAATGTGAATCGAGGAAACCCGGCAGCGTCAGATCCACCCGCCCCATGGGGCAGAGCGTCGCGCCCGCGGCGCCCACGCGCAGCGGCGGGCATGCGACAAGCGCGTCGCCGCGCCACAGCGCCGGCAGACTGCGCGCGGCGGCGAAGGATGCGCCCGCGGGCTTTTCGGCAATTTGCGCCCAGCCGTCCGGCCCCAGCGCCCGGATCGTCAGCCCGGTCGGGTCCTGCCCGGCCATGTGCATGCGCCATCGGCCGTCCCAAAGCTGGTCGGACGCGGGCTGCTCCAGGTCGCGCACGGCGTCGTATTCGCGGAACAGGTGCAGATCGTCGCCGTGCACCCGCGCCTCGACGCCGTGCAGCGTGCCGCCGCCGCCGCTCAGCAGGCGGTCGAGCAAGGCTTCCAGCGGCGCCGCGCGTGGGCGGTATTCCGCGCCCGAGACATATTGCAGCACGGCGGCCAGAAGCCGCAGCTGCGTGTCGCGCTCGACGCCCGCGAAGCCGTCGCGATCCAGGCGAATCTCGCCGTTTCGCGAACCGGTCGTCGGGTTGGTGACCTCGCGGCCGATGGCCTCCCACACCGCCCGCGCCCGCGCGGACAGCGCGTCCCGTGCGCGGGCCATGCGGTGCGCCGTTCCGGCCAAAGTGTCCGCGCCCAGCCCCTCGGCCTCGAGCAGTCCAAGCAGGCGACGGATGCGCGCGCGGTCGTAGCGCGGGTCCTCGTTGGTCGGATCCTCGACCCAGCGGCCCTTGAGGGTGCGCAGGTAATGGCGCAGCTCGTCCCGGGTCATGTCGAGACAGGGACGGACCACGTGGAACGCGGGCTCGCGCTGCGCGACCGGCGGCAGGTCACCCGAAACGTCGCACGCGCGCAGGACACCGCCCTCGGGCAACGCGATCCGGCGCTTCGCCACCATCGCCGACAGCCCCTCGACGCCCGATCCACGAGCGAGGCGCATCAGGAAGGTCTCGGCCACATCATCGCTCGTATGCGCCATCAGCACGTGGCGCAGCGCGCCGCGCCACGCGTCGATCAACGCCAGCCGCGCGCGTCGCGCCGCGTCCATGACGTTGCCCTGCCCGTCCCAGTGCCAGCGCAGCGTGGCGTGCGGGTGGCCCAGCTCGGCGCAGGTTTCGGAGACCAGCGCCGCCTCGGACACGGCCTCGGGGCGCAGCCCGTGGTCGATGGTCACGACCCAAAGCCGCACGCCCCAGCGATGCGTCCAGTTGTGCGCCAGCGTCAGCATCGCCATGCTGTCGCCCCCGCCCGACACGGCCAAGCCGATATCGGGCGGGAAATCGGGCCCCAGAAGGTCCCCCATCGCCTCGGCGAAGCGCTGGTCGAGGCTCACGTCACTGGCAGGCCAGCGACGCCCGGCTTTGCTGCGCGCGCGCCGCGAACTCGGACGACGGGTAGCGCGTACCGACCTCGTCCAGCGTCACGCAGGCCTCGGTCTGGCTGCCGAGTGCGGCCAGCGCCTCGCCCAGCCGCCACAGCGCCTCGGGGGCGACGGCGGAATCCGGGTAGTCGGAATAGGCGCGCAGGAACCGCCGCGCGGCCTCGCGCGGGTCGCCCGCGCCGTCCAGCGCACGCCCCTCGCCCACCAGCGCCGCGGCCTCGAGCGGCCCTTGCGGATAGGTCTCGCGGAACTGCGCGAAGAGTTGTGCCGCCCCGGCGTAGTCGCCCGCGTCGATGGCCTGCTGCGCGGCCACGAAATCGGCCTCTTCGCTGACCGCCAGCTCGCCCGAGCCCTGCGGCACGGCGTCCCTGCCCGTCCCGGGCATCGGCGCCGCCGGCTGAGCGGTGGCCGCGGGCGGCACGGCGTCGCCGCCCAGGCGCGGCGTCTCGCCCAGGCTGCCGATGTCGCAGTCGGGCTCCAGCTCGCACAGGCGGAAGTCGAGATCGCCCAGCCGGTTGGTGCCGTTCTCGACCACCTGCGCGATGCGGAACTCCAGCTCCTCGGCCTTGGCGGTGATCCGCACCAGCTCTTCCTCGATGGCCGCGATGCGGTCCAGCGCGCTGGCCGGCAGCTGCATGGCGCTGGCGCCGGTGGTGTTCAGCTCCTGCCGCAGGCGCTGAAGCTCGACATAGAGCACGGACATGTCCTGCTTGATGTCGGCCAACGTCTCGGCCTGCTGCGCCACGCCGGGCAGCGCGCTCAGCGCCAGCCCGACGGCCAGGATCGTCGCCCGCAGCGCCGCCATCAGCTGGTCAGGCCGCCGGCGGCCAGCACGGTCACCGCGCGGCGGTTCTTCTGGTAGCAGCTCTCGACCGAGCAGATCTCGACCGGGCGTTCCTTGCCGTAGGACACGAAGCGCAGACGGTTCTCGGCGATCCCGCGCGAGATCAGGTATTCCATCACCGCGTTGGCCCGTCGCGCGCCCAGCGCGAGGTTGTACTCCCGCGTGCCCTGCTCGTCCGCGTGGCCCTCGATGACCGCGTCGTAGTCCGAGTTGCGCTGCAGCCAGGCGACCTGCCCGTCCAGCGTGGCCTGCGCCTCGGGCGACAGGGTCGACTGGTCGACGGCGAACAACACGCGGTCGCCGACGGTCTGCTGGAAGTACTCGGGCGAGGCCGGGTCCGAGATGCCGCCCGTGCCCATGCCGGCGCCCGCGCCCATGCCGCTGCCGGCACCCGCGCCGCCCGGACCGAAGCGGTCGGGTCCGGAACATGCCGCGAGGCCCAGCGCGGCGACCACGAAAACGGCCTTGGAGAGATGGTTCATTCTGTTCGTCCTGCCTGTATGTCGCGGCCAGCCTAGCACAGCGCGCGGGGTGATGGAATCGGGGGTCACTGCAGCGGCCCCCAGCTTGGGTCCGACGCGCCCGACGGCGTGCGCACCCGCTGCAGGTTGCGCCCCGAGACGTCGACGGAATAGAGCGCTGACGAGCCCTGCTCACCCTGGGTCTCGCGCGAGAACATGATCACGCGGCCGCCCGGCGCCCAAGTCGGGCTTTCGTCCAGGAAGGACGCGGTCAGCAGGCGCTCCTCGGAGCCGTCGGTGCGCATCACGCCGATGTGGAAGCGGCCCGCGTTCTGCTTGGTGAAGGCGATCATGTCGCCGCGCGGCGACCAGACCGGCGTGCCGTAGCGGCCCTGGCCGAAGCTGATGCGCGTCGCCTCGCCGCCGCCTGCGGGCATCACGTAGAGCTGCTGCGTCCCCGAACGGTCGCTTTCGAACACGATGCGGCTGCCATCGGGCGAGAAGCCCGGCGCGGTCTCGATCGACGGCGCGTCGGTCAGCCGACGCAGCTGGCCGCTGGACAGCGTCAGCGAGTAGATGTCGGTGTTCGACCCCTGCGTCAGCGAGAAGATCACCGTGTTCCCGTCCGGCGAGAAGCGCGGCGCGAAGCTCATCACGCCCTCGGTCGTGGGCAGCATCTGCGACGAGGCCGTGCCCACCTGCAGGATACGCACGCGCGGGAAGCCGGTCTCGTAACTGGTATACAGCACGCGGCTGCCGTCGGGCGAGAAGCGCGGCGCCAGCACGATCGAGTTGCCGTCGGTCAGGTACTGCACGTTCGCGCCGTCGTAATCCATGATCGCGAGGCGCTTCTGGCGGGCGTCCTTGGGTCCGGTTTCCGAGACGAAGACCACGCGGCTGTCGAAGTAGGGCTGCTCGCCCGTCAGGCGCGAATAGACCTGGTCGGCAACCTTGTGGGCAAGGCGCCGCACGCCGGTGCTGTCGGCGGCGAACTGCATCCCGTCGCCCAACTCGGTGCCGGCGAAGACGTCCCACAGGCGGAACTTGACCACGACGCGGCCCGATCCGTCGGTCGACACCGCACCGGTGATCAGCGCCTGGGCGTTGACCGCCCGCCAGTCGGCGAAGGCCACCGGTGCGCCGAAGTTCGACACGCGCGAGATATGCGCGTCGCGCGGGATCTCGCGGAAGAGGCCGGTGCCGGTCAGGTCGGCGGCGACGACGCGGCTGATCTCCTCGGCCAGCGCCTCGGCGCCGGGCGTCTCGGCGACGAAGGTGGGCACGGCGAAGGGCAGCGGCTCGATCACGCCCTCGGTGATCTCGATGCGCAGGGGGCCGTCCTGCGCGGTGGCGGCGACGGGCGCAAGCCAGCAGGACAGGGCGACGAGCAGGGACAGGAACGCTCGGATCATGCGAGGTCTCCTTCTGGTTGGCGTGGCACAAACCACCTTGGGGGCGGGCGATATGCAATAACGGGCGGATCGGGAAGCGACGCGCGCGCGCGGCAGGCGGGACATGAGCGTCATCGCGTGCGCATCTGTTCGGGGTTGAAGGTCATCTCGACGCGTTTCCACTGGTCGTACTTGTCTGAAGGCAGGTCGAAGCCGTTCTGTTCCGCCGCACAGCGCAGGATCGCGCGGCGCGCGGCGGCATAGGCCGCGTCGGCGGCCGCCCCCGACCCGCCGGTGGCGTCGATCAGGCGCACGCTGCCCTCGACCGGACGGCCGTCGGGCTGCATGTCGAAGCCGACCACGACGGTCACGCTGGCGGCTTGGCTGCCCACGTCGACGACCCAGCAGCGCTGCACGGCCAGGCGCAGGCCCTCGCGCTCGCCCGGGGTCAGCGGTGGGCCGGCGGGCGCCTGCGGCGCGGGATCGCTGCCTGCGCCCGACATGGCCTCGGCCAGCGCGGCGGCGATGTCGTCCTGCGGCACCTCCTGCGGCGCGGGCTCGGGCTCCGGCGCGGGTTCCGGTTCGGGCTCGGCGGTGGGTGCCGGCGCGGGTTCGGGCTCGGGCTCCGGTTCGGGTGCCGGCTCCGGTTCCGGCGTGGGCGCGGGCTCGGGTTCGACGGCCGCCACCTGCCGCTCGGGGCGTGCAAGAGGTCGCACCGACGCGTTCGGCGCCGCGGCCGGGCGCTCGGCCTCGGTCACGATCTCGGTGGTGGCTTCTTCGGGTGCTGTCGATTCCTGCTCGGCCTCGGCGACGTCCGGGCTTTCGGCCTCGGGGTCGGCGGCCTGCTGCACGGCCTCGTCCGGCACCGCCTCGGGGGGCGGCGGGGCGACGGCCTCGGGGGCGACGCGCGGTGCGTCCTGCGGCGTGGGCGGCAGGTCGCTTTCGGGCGCCTCGACCGCGGGGGCCGCGGGCGGCGTCGGCATCGGATCAGGCGGCGCGTCCTGAACTTCGGCCACCGGCGGAGCAGGCGCCGGCGGCTCGGCCGGCTGCGCCTCGGGCTCGACCTCGGGGACGGGTGCGGGCGGCTCGGGGCGCGCGGGCGGGCGCGTGTCCGACGGCGGAGGGGGCGGCGGCGGGGCCGGCGTTTCCTCGGGCGCTTCGGGGGCGGCGGGCGCGGGTTCGGTCTGCGGGCCGTTCTGCGGCGCGGTCAGCGCGGCGAACTCTGCCTCCGAGATCACCGACACGTCGGCCACGGTCATATCGGGCGGATCGGCGCGAAAGACAGGCCCCAGCAGCAGCCAAAGCGCCAGCAGGCCGTGCGCCCCGGCGGATATGTTGAACCCGCGCGACATGGTCGATCAGTTGCCCGTCCCGCCAGGCGCCGCTCCGTCGAGCGCGGGGCCGCCCACGTCCGTCACCAGCCCGATCGAGGCGAAGCCGCCGGCGTTCAGCGCGCCCATCACCTGCGCGACCGTCTCGTAGGGCACGGCGCCGTCCGCGCGCAGGAACACACGGTCGTCGGCGCGTTCGGCCGCGATGGCGCGCAGGCGCGGGATCAGGTCGTCGCGGGCGATCTCGGTGCTTTGCAGCGTGACGCCGCCCTGTGCGTCTATGGTGACGGTCAGCGGTTCCTCTGTCTCGGCGGGCAGGGCCTGCGCGGCGGTGCGCGGCAGTTCCACCGGCACGCCGACGGTCAGCAGGGGTGCGGCCACCATGAAGATGATCAGAAGCACCATCATCACGTCCACGAAGGGCGTGACGTTGATCTCGGCCATGGGCCGCGCGCGGTTGCGGCGGCCCCGGCGGCGGCTTCCCCCGCCGCCCGTGGATTGCGTGACGCCGCCTCCCATGCCTCAGCCGTCCAGCTGGCGCGAGAGGATGGTCGCGAACTCGTCGGCGAAGGATTCGTAGCCGCCGACGATCCGGTCGCTGTCGGCCGACAGCTTGTTGTAGAAGATCACCGCCGGGATGGCCGCCAGCAGGCCCAGGCCCGTGGCCAGAAGCGCCTCGGCGATGCCGGGCGCCACCACGACCAGCGAGGTGTTCTGCTGCTGCGCGATCTCGACGAAGGCGTGCATGATGCCCCAGACGGTGCCGAACAGGCCGATGAACGGCGCGGTCGAGCCCACCGTCGCCAGCACGGTCAGACCCTTCTGCAGGCCCTCGGCCTCTTTCTGGATCGCCACGTCCATGCTGCGGTCGATGCGCGGCTGTGCGCCCGGGATCAGCCGGCCATCGTCGCGGTGACTGCGCTGCCATTCCAGCATGCCCGAGGCGAAGATTCGCGCCGCCCGTCCGTCCGGGTCCGGTCCCAGTTTGTCGAACAGCTCGTCCAGCGGCTCGCCCGACCAGAAGGCCGCGTCGAAGGCCGCCGCCTCGTGCCGGGCGCGGCGATAGGCCACCATCTTGTCGATGAAGATCGCCCAGACCCAGACCGAGGCCGCGATCAGCAGCAGCATGACCAGCTTGACCGTGAGCGTCGCGCGCCCGAAAAGCCCCCACATGGAGAAATCGATCTCCTGCGCGAGAGCGAGAGTTTCCGCTTCCATTTGTCCTGCTCTTCCGCCTGCACCCGTCTTTGCGGGCTTGTTGGCAGCGTTGTTAACTCATTTCCACGCCCCGATCCATCACATTGGCGACATTCCGCCCCGGCGACGCACTTTGCGCGGTTTGCCGCCTGCGCCGGATGCTCAGGTCGCCAGGACCAGGATCAGCACCGAGACGCCGACCAGCGCGCAGCCGGCCAGTTCGCGGCGCGTCACGGTCTCGTGGAAGATCAGCACGGACGCTGCGAGCGACAGGATCAGCTCGACCTGCCCCACGGCGTAGACCAGCGCCGCGGCCTGCAGGGTGAAGGCGGTGAACCAGCACCACGACCCCGCCATCGACGCAAGCCCCAACCAGGCGGCGCGGCGGCGCGCGCGCCACACGGCGGTCACGTCGCCGGGGCTGGCCAGCCGCAGCCACAGCGCCATCGCCGCGGTCTGCAGTGCCGTAACGACAGTCAGCGTCAGGCCCGCGCGCAGCAGCGCGTCGTCCGTAGGCACCGCCAGCGTCGCCGCACGGTAGCCCACGCCCGCCACCGCGAAGAAGAAGCCCGAGCCGAGCCCGAGCGCCACGGCGCCCGCGTCGAACCGGCGCAGCGCACCGGCCGGCGCCTCGGACAGCAGCAGCACGCCCACCAGCCCAAGCCCGATCGCGGCCCAGCCGGCCAGCGGGATCGTGTCGCCCAGCAGCGCAAGACCCAGCAGCGCGGTCTGCACCACCTCGGTCTTCTTCAGCGTGACGCCGGTGGCGAAGTTGCGCCGCGCGAACAGCCGGACCAGCAGGATCGTGGCCAGGATCTGCCCCAGCCCGCCCAGCACGACCCAGCCCGCGAAGCCAACGACCGGCATCGGCGGCGCCACGCCCGTGACGGCGATGTAGACGACCAGCATGACCGCCGCGCCCGGCGCCGCGTAGGCGAAGCGCGCGAAGGTGCTGGCCGTCGCGCTGAGGCCGCCCGCGGCCAGCTGCTTGTGCAGCACGAAGCGCAGCGTCTGGATCGTGGCCGCAGCCAGCGTCGCGAGAACCCAGACCTCCACCGCCGCCGCCCGGCCTAGTACGGCATCGGGTGCTGCTTGTGCACGGCGTCGATCCGCTCCATCAGCTCGTCGCCAAGGCGCATGTCGATCGCGCCCAGCGCGTGCTCCAGCTGTTCGACCGTCGTCGAGCCGAAGATCGACGAGGCGACGAACGGCCGCTGCACGGTGAAGGCCAGCGCCATGTGCACCGGGTCGATGTCGAATTCGCGCGCCAGCGCCAGGTAGGCGTCGACAGCCTCGAAGGCGCGGTCGGACTTGCGCCCGCCCAGGTCGCCGTTGATCGCCATCCGCGAGCCCTCGGGCAGCGCGCCGCCCTGGTACTTGCCCGTCAGCAGCCCGGCGGCGAGCGGCGAGAACGGCAGCAGGCCCACGTCCTCGTAGTGCATCAATTCGGCCAGGTCGGTGTCGGCCATCCGGCACATCAGCGAGTATTCGTTCTGGATGCTCGCCACCCGCGGCCCGCCGGTGCGCTCGGCCGCCAGCAGCCACTGCATCGTGCCCCAGGCGGAATCGTTGGACAGGCCGAAGGCGCGGATCGTGCCGCGCTCGACCTCGCGTTGCAGGGCGCCCAGGCAATCCTCGATGTCCTGGATCACGTCGGCGCGGCTGTAGCTGGACGCGGTCGGATCGTAGCGCCAGTTCTTGCGAAACATGAAGCTGCCACGGTTCGGCCAGTGGAACTGGTAGAGGTCGACATGATCCGTCTGCAGCCGCTTGAGCGAGGATTCGACCGCCCCGGGGATGGTGGCGGACGTGATCGGCGCGCCGTCGCGCACCGCGTCCAGCCCCTCGCCGGAATGCTTTGTGGCCACGACCCAGTCGTTGCGGCGGCCGGTCTTGGCGAACCAGTTGCCGAGGATCTGCTCGGTCAGGCCGATGGTCTCGGCCTTCACGGGATTGACCGGGTACATCTCGGCCGCGTCCATGAAATTGATGCCGGCGGCCTGCGCGCGCTCGATCTGGGCGTGCGCCGTGGCCTCGTCGGTCTGGCTGCCGAAGGTCATGGTGCCCAGGCAGTATTCGGTGACGGTGATTCCGGTCCGTCCAAGCGGGTTCGTCTTCATCTCGGGGTCCCTCGTCGTTCGCCGCTTTCCTGCCCGCGCAGGTCGGGACGGACAAGGCCAAAGCGCGTGCCGGCTGGATACCGCGCGGCCGGCGCGGCTTTTTCGGGCAGCCGGACCGCAGGAATCGCTTGAGAACATATAGCGAACATATATCCTGTGCGCATGTCCGCCCTCGATTCCCGCCTGGGCCGCCACGGCCATCGCCCGCCCCCTGCCCTGTCGCTGTGGAACGACACGCTCAGCCTTGCGCTGGCGCGCGTGCACGAGCTGTGCGGCACCGCAAGGCGCACGCTGGCGCTGCGCGTCGCCGCCGCGGCCGGCGCGCCGGTGCTGTGGATCGCGCCGGCGCGCGGGGCGGCGCCGCTCAACCCCTCCGGCATGGCCGAGTTCCTGCAGCCGCGCGACGTGCTGTTCGTCACGCCCGAGCGTCCGGTGGACCTGCTCTGGGCGATGGAAGAGGCTTTGCGCAGCGGTGCCGCGCCGGTGGTGATCGCCGACCTGGCCGATCCGCCGGCGATGACGCCCGTGCGCCGCCTGCACCTGGCCGCCGAGGCCGGCGCCGCGACCGGCCTGTGCCGCCCCCTGGGGTTGATCCTGACGCCGGGCGACGGCGGCGCCGCGGGGATCGAGACACGCTGGCGGATGGACCCGCTGCACGCGTCCGACCGCGACCGCTGGCGGCTGGAACGGCTGCGCGCACGGATGGCCCCGCCCCGGGCTTGGACGATCGAGGACGAGGCCGCGCAGCCCGAGACGGGCGCCGCGCGCATGACGGGGTGACGGGTCGAGGCGGCGCAGGGGGCTCTGCCCCCGCCGCCCGTACCGGGCGTCTCCCCCCAGATATTTCCGGACCAAAGAAGCAAGGGCAAGCGCAGCCATCGCATCCAGCGCCCCGCGCCCTGGCGCGACGGGGCGGGCGGGTGGGCGGCGCGCCAGGGCGCGGGGCGAAGGGCACGCCGCCGATGCGGCCGAGGACACGGGTTTTTCCCGGTGGCAGCGCCGCGCGCCATCCGCTACATGCTGCGCGAACCGAAGAAGGGACACGCGCCATGGCCAGGCACCTGATCACATCCGCCATTCCCTACATCAACGGCGTCAAGCACCTGGGAAACCTCGTGGGCAGCCAGCTGCCGGCCGACCTCTACGCCCGCTACCTGCGCGCCCGCGGGCATGAGGTGCTGTTCCTCTGCGCCACCGACGAACACGGCACGCCCGCCGAGCTGGCCGCCAAGAAGGCCGGCAAGCCGGTGGCCGAATACTGCGCCGAGATGTGGCAGGTCCAAAGCGACCTCGCCGAAGGCTTCCGGCTGTCCTTCGACCATTTCGGCCGCTCCTCCTCGCCCCAGAACCACCGCCTGACGCAGGCCTTCGCCAAGGCGCTGGACGAGGCCGGACTGATCCGCGAAGTGTCCGAGACGCAGATGTACTCACCCACCGACGGGCGCTACCTGCCCGACCGCTACATCGAGGGCACCTGCCCCAATTGCGGCTTCGACAGCGCCCGCGGCGACCAGTGCGACAACTGCACCAAGCAGCTCGACCCGGTCGACCTGATCAACCCGCGCTCGGCCATATCGGGCGCCACCGACCTCGAAATGCGCGAGACCAAGCACCTCTACCTGCGCCAGTCCACCATGAAGGATGAGCTGGAGAAGTGGATCGACACGCGCGAGGGCTGGCCGATCCTGACCACCTCGATCGCCAAGAAGTGGCTGACGGACGGCGACGGCCTCCAGGACCGCGGCATCACCCGCGATCTCGACTGGGGCATTCCCGTGCAGCGCGGGGACGAACCCTGGCCGGGCATGGAGGGCAAGGTCTTCTACGTCTGGTTCGACGCGCCGATCGAATACATCGCCTGTGCGCAGGAATGGGTCGACGCCGGCAAGGGCGACGACTGGCAGCGTTGGTGGCGCACCGACGCGGGCGCCGAGGACGTGCGCTACACCCAGTTCATGGGAAAGGACAACGTGCCCTTCCACACCCTGTCCTTCCCCGCCACGATCCTCGGCTCGGCCCAGCCGTGGAAGCTGGTCGACTACATCAAGTCGTTCAACTACCTCAACTACGACGGCGGGCAGTTCAGCACCTCGCGTGGGCGCGGCGTGTTCATGGACAACGCGCTGGAGATCCTGCCGGCGGATTACTGGCGCTGGTGGCTGCTGTCCCACGCGCCCGAGAACTCGGATGCCGAGTTCACGTGGGAAAACTTCCAGACATCGGTGAACAAGGACCTCGCCGACGTGCTGGGCAACTTCGCCAGCCGCGTGACCAAGTTCTGCCGCTCGAAATTCGGCGAAGAGGTGCCCGCGGGCGGCACGCCGGGCGACCTCGAGGCGAAGCTGATCGCCGACCTGACCGCGAAGCTGCGCGAATACGACGCCCACATGGAGGCGATCGAGATCCGCAAGGCCGCGAGCGCCCTGCGCGCCGCCTGGGTGCTCGGCAACGAGTACCTGCAGGAGGCCGCGCCCTGGTCGACCTTCAAGACCGACCCCGATCAGGCGGCGATGCAGATCCGCCTCGCGCTCAACCTGATCCGGCTCTACGCGATCGTGTCGCAGCCCTTCATTCCCGACGCCAGCGCGCAGCTGCGCGAGGCGCTGGCGACCGACGACGCCTGGCCCGAGGACGTCTCCGCGGCGCTGCAGGCGCTGCCCGCCGGCCACGCCTTCACGGTGCCCGACGTGACCTTCCGCAAGATCACAGACGCCGAGCGCGAGGACTGGCAGGCGCGGTTCTCGGGCACCCGCGCCTGAACAACCGGGGCGCCGGTTTGACAGCCCCCGCGCGCCTTGCTATCCGGCGCGCCTCACCGACATCCGAGGGACGAGCATGGGACGCAAGCGCAAGGGGCGTGACATTTCCGGCTGGCTGGTCGTGGACAAGCCGGCGGGCCTGACCTCGACCGCCGTGGTCAACAAGGTCCGCTGGGCGCTGCAGGCGAAGAAGGCAGGCCACGCCGGCACCCTCGACCCCGCGGCGACGGGCGTGCTCGCCATCGCCCTGGGCGAGGCCACCAAGACCGTTCCCTACATCACCGACGCGCTGAAGGCCTACCGCTTCACCGTGCGCCTCGGGCAGGCCACGAACACCGACGACGCCGAAGGCGAGGTGATCGAGACCAGCGATGCGCGCCCCTCGGACGACGAGATCAAGGAGGCGCTCAACGCCTTCGTCGGCGACGTCATGCAGGTCCCGCCGCAGTTCAGCGCCGTGAAGATCGACGGCGAACGCGCCTACAAGCGCGCCCGCGAGGGCGAGGAAATGGAGATCAAGGCCCGCCCGCTCTGGGTCGAGGAACTGACCATGATCGACCGTCCCGACGCCGACCACGTCGTGCTGGAAATGGTCTGCGGCAAGGGCGGCTACGTGCGTTCGATCGCTCGCGACCTGGGCCGCGCGCTCGGCTGCCTCGGCCACGTGGTCACGCTGCGCCGCACATGGTCCGGCCCGTTCGAGGCCGAAGACGGCGTGACGCTCCAGCAGATCGACGCCGAGGCGCAGACCGAGGCGCTGGATGCCCGCCTGCTGCCGCTCGAGATCGGCCTGCACGACCTGCCCGAACTGCGCATCACCGCCGACGGTCTCGCGCGCCTGCGCAACGGCAATCCCGGCGCGGTCCTGCCCGGCGACGCCGAGTACGGCGACGAAGCCTGGGCCTCGCACGAGGGCCGCGCCGTGGCGGTGGGCGTCTTCCGCGCCGGCGCCCTGCACCCGACCCGAGTGCTGCACCTCGACTGACTAGGCGCCGCAGGGGACGGCGGGCGGGGCGACGTGCCAACGGCACGAGCGCCGTCAGCCGTCCAGCATCCGCAACCAGCGCCGCAGCGCGTCCAGCGCCTCGGGCTCGTCGAGGAACGGGATGTGCCCGCGCCCGGGGATCTCGGCCGCGATCATGTCGGGCCGGCGGCGCTGCATCTCGGCGAAGGTCTCGCGCGACAGCAGGTCCGAATTCTCGCCCCGCAGCGCGCAGAGCGGCAGGCCCTTCAAGGCATCGAACAGCGGCCAAAGGTCCGGCGCCGGCTGCGCGCCCTGCCCCAGCACCGCCTCGCGCAGCGCCGGGTCGTAGGTCAGCTCCAGCCCCTCGGCGGTCTCGACGAACAGCCGCTCGGCCTCTTCCAGCCAGCGCGTCTCGGGCACGTGGCGGAACCCGGTCATCACCTCGGCCCGCCGCGCGGCGACGGCGCGAATCGTCTTCTGCGCCGGCCGGATGCCCAGATACGCCTTGATCACGTCCAGACCCGCCTGCGCGATCTCGGGGCCGATGTCGTTCAACGCCACGCCGGCCAGCCGGTCCTTGGCGGTCGCCGCCAGCATCATCGCGATCAGCCCGCCGCGCGACGTGCCCAGCACGGCCGCGCGGGGCAGCTCCAGGTGGTCCAGCAGTTCCACCGCGTCGCGCGCCTCGACCGGCACGGTGTAGGTCTCGGGCGGTGCCCAGGCGCTTTGCCCGCGGCCGCGATAATCCAGCCGGATCAGGCGCCTGTCGGTGATGTGCGGAGCCACGAAGTCGAAATCCCGCCCGTCGCGCGTCAGCCCCGCCAGGCACAGCAGCGGCTTGCCGCGCCCCTCATCGCTGTAATGCAGGGCGATCCCGTCGCTGGTCGTGAAATGCGGCATCGTCTCTCCCCCAACCCGGTCCGCGCGCACCGTCCCACAGCGGGCGCGCTGCGCCAAGCCGCTTGACCGCGCCATCGCGCGGATCGGTCGCATCGGCCGGCCGTTTGCAAACCGCCGCCGCAGACCTTACCTTTGGGTCAGCCGAGCAGACGAGCACCCGGGAAGCGACCCGGCCTCATCAATCAACGCACTTCCAATCACACGGAGATTCCCATGACGCAGGTCAAGACCGGCGACACCGTTCGCATTCATTACACCGGCACGCTTCAGGACGGATCGACCTTCGACAGCTCCGCCGGCCGCGAGCCGCTGGAGTTCAAGGTCGGAGACGGCCAGATCATCCCCGGCCTCGAATCCGCCGTCCCCGGCATGAGCGTCGGCGACAAGAAGACCGTCGAGGTTCCGGCCGACGAAGCCTACGGCCAGCCCAACCCGCAGGCGCTGCAGGCCGTCCCGCGCAGCGAGATCCCCGCCGAGATCCCGCTCGACGTGGGCACGCAGCTGCAGGTCCAGACGCCGACCGGTCAGGTCATGCCCGTGACCGTCGCCGAGGTGACCGAGACCGAGGTCACGCTCGACGCCAACCACCCGCTGGCGGGCAAGGATCTCAAGTTCGACATCGAACTGGTCGAGATCGCCTGAACCACGCGTCCATGCGCGACGCATCTTCGACGGCCCCGGCGCACCCCGCCGGGGCCGTTTGCGTCTTGCCCTTCCGGTGGGGCAGCCGCTGCGCTACCAATCCGCAAACACCGGAGGACATCCCATGCACATGGCCGATCTGGGCGACATCAGCCTGCATTACCGCATCGACGGCGACGAAGGCGGCATGCCCGTCGTCTTCGCCAACTCGCTGGGCACCGACCTGCGCCTGTGGGACCCGATCCTGCCACACCTGCCGTCCGGCCTGCGCATCCTGCGCTTCGACAAGCGCGGGCACGGCCTGTCCGACGCCCCCGACGGTCCCTACGCGATGGGCAAGCTGGTCACCGACGCCGAGAAGCTGATGGAGTACACCGGCTTCACCGGCGCCGTCTTCGTCGGTCTCTCGATCGGCGGCATGATCGCGCAGGGCCTTGCCGCCAAGCGCATGGACCTCGTGCGCGCCGCCGTTCTGTCGAACACCGCCGCCAAGATCGGCACGCGCGAGATGTGGGCCGAGCGCATCGCGCAGGTCGAGAGCCAGGGCATGGCCTCGGCCGCCGACGCGACCATGCAGCGCTGGTTCTCCGAGCCGTTCCGCCAGACCGTCGAGTTCCGCGCCTGGCGCAACATGTTCCTGCGCACGCCGGTGCAGGGCTGGACCGGCTGCGCCGCGGCCATCGCCGGCACCGACTTCATGTCCACCACCGCCGCCCTGCGCCTGCCGCTGCTGGCGATCTCCGGCTCGGTCGACGGCTCGACCCCGCCCGACCTGGTGAAGGAGACCGCCGATCTGGTCCCCGGCTCTTCGCACGAGCTGATCCGCGGCGCGGGCCACCTGCCCTGCGTGGAAAAGCCTCAGGAATACGCCGCGATCCTGACCAATTTCCTGCGCGCGCAGGGCCTCTGACATGGCGCGCTTCCTGCTGGTCCACGGCGCGGCCCACGGCGCCTGGTGCTGGCGCGACACGATCCCGGCGCTGCAGGCGTTGGGTCACGTGGCGCGCGCCATCGACCTGCCCGGCCACGGCGCCGACACCACGCCGCTGGGGCAGGTCACGCTGGACCGCTACGCCGACGCGGTCCTCGACGCGCTCGACGCGCCGGCGGTGGTCGTGGGCCATTCCATGGGCGGCTACCCGATCTCGGTCGCGGCCGAGCGCGCGCCGGATCGCATCGCCCGCCTCGTGTACCTGTGCGCCTACGTGCCCTGGTCCGGCCTGTCGCTGGCCGAGATGCGGCGCGAGGCGCCGACCCAGCCGCTTGTCCCCGCGATCCGGCGCAACGACGACGGCGTCAGCATGCATTTCGACCCTGCGATGGCGCCCGACCTCTTCTACCACGATTGCACCGACGCTTCCGTGGCCTTCGCGCTGGCCAACCTGTGCGACCAGCCGCTGGCGCCGATGCAGACGCCCGCCCCGCTGGGCAACGCCTATGCAAGCGTCCCGCGCAGCTACATCGTGTGCGAGGACGACCGCGCAATCCCGCCCGCGCTCCAGCACCGTATGGCCGCCGATTTCGCGCCCGAGGACCGCCATTCGATGAACACGTCGCACTCGCCGTTCCTGTCGGACCCGACCGCGCTGGCCGCGCTGCTGAACCGCATCGCCGGCTAGGCGGCGCGGTTCCCGCTTGCACCCGCGCCGCGGCACTGGTCCTCTGAGCCCGACAGGAGGAACCCCATGCCCGAGATCCAGGCCGCGGTCTGCACCGCGTTCAACGAAAAACTGACGATCGAGACGCTGCACCTGCGCGATCCCGGCCCGGACGAGATCGAGGTGACGCTCGACGCCGTCGCGATCTGCCATTCCGACATCCATTTCGCCGAGGGCGCCTGGGGTGGCGCCCTGCCGGCCGTCTACGGGCACGAGGCCGCCGGCCGCGTCACGGGCCTGGGCGCGCGCGTGAGCGGGCTGGAACCCGGCACCCGCGTCGTCGTCACGCTGATCAAGTCCTGCGGCACCTGCCAGTCCTGCAGCACCGGCCGCCCCGCCCTGTGCGAGGCGACCGGCGCCGCGCCCACCAAGCTCACCCGCCCCGACGGGACCGATGTCGCCGCCGCGATGCATTGCGGCGCCTTCGCCGAACGCGTCGTCGTCGACCGAAGCCAAGTCGTGGCGCTGCCAGACGCGCTGCCGCCCGAATCCGTGGCCCTGCTGGCCTGCGGCGTCATCACCGGCATCGGCGCGGTGGTCAACGCCGGGCGCCTGCGCCCGGGCGAGGACGTCGTGGTCATCGGTGCCGGCGGCGTCGGCCTCAACGCGATCCAGGGCGCCCGCATCGCCGGCGCCCGCCGCATCGTCGCCGTCGACATGACCGAGGAGAAGCTCGAGACCGCCAAGGCCTTCGGCGCCACCCACGGCGTGCTCGCCACCGAGGGCAAGCCGTGGCGCCACGCGCTGCGCGCGCTGGGACGCGGCGCCGATCTGGTGGCCGTCACCGTGGGAGCGACGAAGGCCTACGACGACGCGCCGCGCTACCTCGGCTGGGGCGGCCGCATGGTCATGGTCGGCATGCCCGAGACCGGCGCCACCGCCTCCTACGAGCCGGTCATCCCCGCCTTCATGGGCCAGCACTTCATCGGCTCCAAGATGGGCGACGTGGTGATCTCGCGCGATATCCCGTGGATGGCGGACCTCTACGCCCAGGGACGCCTGAAGCTCGACGAGCTCGTCTCGGGCCGCTGGCGCCTGGATCAGATCAACGAGGCGATCGACGACACCCGCCGCGGCGGCGCGCGCCGCAACGTGATCGTTTTCGACGGCGCCGCGTGATGTCCGCCACCGCCCCACACAAGGCCCGCCGATGAAGCTGCGCGATCTCGACATCATCGTCACCGCCCCGCCCGCGCCCGGCTGGGGCGGGCGCTACTGGATCCTCGTCAAGCTCACCACCGACGACGGCATCACCGGCTGGGGCGAATGCTACGGCGCCTCGGTCGGGCCGAACGCCATGCGCGCCGTCATCGCCGACGTCTTCGCCCGCTACGTCGAGGGCGAGTCGCCCGAGAACGTCGAACGCATGTTCCGCCGCGCCTATTCCTCGGGCTTCACCCAGCGCGCCGATCTCACGCTGATGGGCGCCTTTTCGGGGCTCGAGATCGCCTGCTGGGACATCCTCGGCAAGGCGCGCGACCGCCCCGTCTGGGCGCTGATGGGCGGCATGATGAACGAGCGCATCCGCGCCTATTCCTACCTCTACCCCCTGCCCGACCACCGCATGGCGGATTTCTGGACCTCGGCCGAGATGGCCGCCGAGTCGGCCGCGGACCTCGTCGCGCGCGGCTACACGGCGGTCAAGGTCGACCCCGCCGGCCCCTACACCATGCGCGGCGGCCACCAGCCCGCCATGTCCGACATCGCGCAATCGGTCGCCTTCTGCTCCGCGATCCGCGAGGCGGTGGGCGACCGCGCCGACATCCTCTTCGGCACGCACGGCCAGTTCACCACCGCCGGCGCGATCCGCCTGGGCCACGCGATCGAGCCCTACGGGCCGCTGTGGTTCGAGGAACCCGTGCCCCCCGACAACCCCCTGGAATTCGCGCGCGTCGCGCAGGCCGTGCGCATCCCCGTCGCCACGGGCGAGCGGCTGTCGACCCGGTCGGAATTCGCCACTCTGTTGCGCACCGGCGGCGCCTCGATCCTGCAGCCCGCGCTGGGCCGCGTCGGCGGGCTTTGGGAGGCGCGCAAGCTCGCCGCGCTGGCCGAATCCTTCAACGCGCAGATCGCTCCGCATCTCTACGCCGGCCCGATCGAATGGGCCGCGAACGTGCAACTCGCCGCGACGATCCCCAACCTGCTGATGGCCGAAACGATCGAGACACCGTTCCACGACGCGCTGATCGGCGGCGCGATACGGGTCGAGGACGGCTTCATCCCCGCCCCCGGCGGCCCCGGCCTGGGGATCGAGGTCGACGAGGCGCTGGCCCGGGCGCATCCCTACACGGGCGACGGGCTGCACCTGCAGATGCAGGACGATCCGTGCGATTATGCCCAACCAAACGTCTTTGCGGGCGGTGCGCCGCCTCCGGACGACGCGCCGGTCTACCCAGCGTCGGGCGCGCGTGGTAAGGGCGACTGAACGCTTCACGACAGCCCGCAAGGTGCCGCATGACCGCTGACCGACCCGGCTTTACCGGCCCCGACCTGTGCCGCCTGACCGCGTGCGAGGCGCTCGACGCGCTGGCCTCGGGCCAGGTGTCGCCGCACGACCTGATCGAGGCCAGCCTCGCCCGCATCGAACAGACCGGCCCCGCGATCAACGCCATGGTCACCACCTGCCCCGACCGCGCGCGCGAGGCAGCCAGCGCGCTGCAGCCGGGCACCCCGCTGGCCGGCCTGCCGGTCGGGATCAAGGACCTCACGCCGGTCGCCGGGGTCCGCACCACCTGGGGCACGAAGGCCTTCGCCGATCACGTCCCCGAGGCCAGCCACCCGCTGGTCGAGCGGCTGGAAGACCGCGGCGCGATCGTCATCGGCAAGACCAACACGCCCGAGATGGGCGCCGGCGCCAACACCTTCAACGCCGTGTTCGGCGCCACCCGCAACCCGTGGGACACGCGGATGAACGCCGGCGGCTCGTCGGGCGGCGCCGCGGCCGGCCTCGCCACGGGCGAGGTCTGGCTCAGCCACGGCTCGGACCTGGGCGGCAGCCTGCGCACGCCGGCGGCCTATTGCGGCATCGTCGGCCTGCGCCCCTCGCCCGGCGTGGCCTGGGGCGGGCCCGCGACCAATGCCTTCGACACGATGCCGGTGCAGGGCCCGATGGCGCGCAATGTCGAGGATTGCGCCCTGTTCCTCGACGCGATGGCGGGCTTCGATCCGCGCGCGCCGCTGTCCTGGCCCGCGCCCGCCACGACCTACCGCGACGCCTGCCGGCAGGAGCCGGGCTCCGTGCGCATCGCCTTCTCGCACGATCTCGGCGGCCTCGCCCCGATCGAGCGCGACATGGAGACCGCCCTGCGCGACGCCGCGGCCCGCATCGACGCGGGCGGCCTGCCGGTCGAGGAGACGGCGCCCCCCAGCGACGGCACCGCGGACATTTTCCGCACCCTGCGCGCCTTCGGCTTCTGGACCGACGCGCGCGAAACCCCCGAGGAGGTGACGCGCCACTACAAGGCGACGCTGC
Organism: Citreimonas sp.; assembly: GCF_042096055.1. Classification (NCBI taxonomy): domain Bacteria; kingdom Pseudomonadati; phylum Pseudomonadota; class Alphaproteobacteria; order Rhodobacterales; family Roseobacteraceae; genus Citreimonas; species Citreimonas sp. The sequence goes on from NZ_JBELMH010000023.1 coordinate 25,866, forward strand.
GCGGCAACATCGACGAGGGCCGCGCGCTCGACGCCGACACGGTCGCTGCGGCCCAATCGGCGCGCACGCGGCTCTACGGCGCGATGGCCGGCTTCATGGCCAATTACGACGTGCTGGCCGGCCCGATCGCCGGTCTGTTTCCGCTGCCCGTCGAGGTCGAATACCCGCCCAGCGTCGCGGGCCACGAAAGCCGCGACTACCTGGACTGGCTGCGCTTCGCGATGCTGGCCACGCTCTGCGGCCTGCCCGCGCTGTCGCTCCCGGTGGGGTTCAACGCCGCTGGCATGCCCGTCGGCATGCAGCTGATCGGCCGCCCGCGCGGCGAGGCGCGCCTGCTCCAGGTCGCTCGCCGGATCGAGGAAATCCTCGCCCTCGACCTGCGCCCGATCGACCCGACCGTCACCCACGCCTGACGCGCGGAGCGGCCCTTGGGTTTCTTCTCTCCGGAAATATCCCGGGGGAGCCGCCCGAACGGGCGGCGGGGGCAGAGCCCCCGCCACCGCCGCGTATCGGGGCACGCCGCCGCCAGGCCGGCCCGCCCGTCCGGTCCGGCCCTGTTCAGGCGGCCTGTGCCTTGGCCGCCTTTTCCCATGGCCGGGTGAAGTCGCCCAGCACCTTGCCAATCTCGGCATCGGACGCGCCGTTGCCCTCGACCTGCGCGACCAGACCGCGCTTCTTGTCGTCGACAACCGAGACGACCCGCGCGCCCAATCCCGCCTTCTCCAGCGCCTCGTTGTAGATCCGCGTGATCGCGTGCTTGCGCAGGTCGGGCTTGAAGATCTTGCCCACAGCGGTCTTCGGCAGTTCGGGCAGGATCGTCATGTGCTTGGGATGGGCCGCGCGTTCGTGGACATGAACCCGGCAATGCTCCAGCAGCTCCTCCTCGGTCACCTCGGCGCCGGCGACCAGCTCGACGAAGGCGCAGGGCAGCTCGCCCGCGTAGGCGTCGGGCTGGCCGATCGCGCCGGCAAAGGCCACCGCCGGATGGGTCAGCAGCGCCTCCTCGATGTCGGCGGGGTCGATGTTGTGCCCCGAGCGGATGATCAGGTCCTTCGCCCGCCCGGTGATCCACAGGTAGCCCTCGGGGTCGATCCGGCCGAGGTCGCCGGTGCGCAGGTACCTGTCGTGGTAGAACAGGTCGGCGTTCTTGTCGTCCTCGGTATAGGTGTGACCGGCATAGACGCCCGGGTTCGACACGCAGATCTCGCCGACCTGGTCGATGGCGCATTCCACCGGCGCGCCGTCCGTCAGCTTCATGATCTTGACGTCGGTATAGGGGAACGGGATGCCGATGCTGCCCACCTTCTTGACGCCGTCGACCGGGTTCACCGACACGAGGCAGGTCGCCTCGGTCAGCCCGTAGCCCTCGCAGATGGTGACGCCACAGGCCTGCTCGAACCGCTTGAACAGCTCAAGCGGCATCGGGGCCGAGCCCGAGAACGCCGTCTTGACGCTGCTGATGTCGGCATCGACCTTGCGCTGCATCAGCGCCGAGACCGCCGTCGGCACGGTGATCACGAAGGTGATCTTCCAGCGCTCGCACAGCTTCCAGAAATTGTCGAACACGCCGTCGCCGCGATAGCCCGCCGGCGTCGGGAACACGACCTGCGCGCCCGAGCACACGGCGGCCATCAGGATCACGTGGCAGGCGAACACGTGGAACAGCGGCAGCGGGCACATGATCACGTCGTTCTCGTCGAACAGCAGCCGCGCACCCAGCCAGCCGTTGTAGATCATGCCGGAATACTTGTGCTGCGCGACCTTGGGCATGCCCGTGGTCCCGCCAGTGTGGAAATACGCCGCGACGCGGTCGCCGGTGCTATCGGCGAATTGCAGGTCGCGCGGCTGCTTGGCCACTTCCCGGGCGAAGTCCTTCACGTCGGCATGGCTGCCGCCCTTCAGCTTGGGCCGGATCAGCGGCACGATCCACGATTTCGGCGGCGTCAGGTAGCGGTTGAGGTCGACCTGCAGGATCGTGTGCACGCCGGGCGCGTGGCGCACGGCCTCCTCGACCTTCTGCGGCACGTCGGTCTTGGGGAACGGCTTCAGCGTCACCACGACCTTGGCCTTCGTCTCGCGCAGGATCGAGGCGATCTGCTCGGGCTCGAGCAGCGGGTTGACCGGGTTGACGATGCCCGCGACCGCGCCGCCCAACAGCGTGGTGATCGTCTCGTTGGCGTTGGGCAGCACATAGGCCACCACGTCGTCCTCGCCGATCCCGAGCGAGCGGAACAGGTTCGCCGCCTGCGCCGTCTGCGCGCGCAGCTCGGTCCAGCTCAGCGTCTCGGCCTTGTCCTTGGGGCCCGACAGCAGCTGGTAGCTCATCGCCGGCCGGTCGGGGAAGGCGTCGGCGGTCCGGCACAGCTGCTGCCAGAGCGTCGTGGGCACGTCGCGCCCTTCCCAAGGACCTTCGGCCTCGATCGCGTCGCGATCGGCCTTACCCGCGTAGGTCATGTCCGGTTCTCCTCCCGAATGACGGTGTTTTTTTGCGGCATTGTGCGAACAAGGCCCCCGTCGCGCAAGGGACGGCGACGCAAGGGAAACGGCGACTGACGCAGCGTAGCGGCGGGCTATTCGGCCGCGATCCCGTCGGTGAATTGCAGCCGCGCGAGGCGCGCATAAAGCCCGTCCTGCTCGACCAGCCGGTCGTGCGAGCCGCTGGCCACGATCCGGCCGCCGTCCATCACCACGATGCGGTCGGCCTTCTTCACCGTCGCCAGCCGGTGCGCCACGATGATCGTCGTCCGCCCCTGCGCCAGCCGGTCCACGGCGGTCTGCACCGCGCGCTCGCTTTCGGCGTCGAGCGCGCTCGTCGCCTCGTCCAGCAGCAGCACCGGCGCGTCGCGCAGGATCGCGCGGGCGATGGCGATGCGCTGCTTCTGGCCGCCCGACAGCATCACGCCGCGCTCGCCCAGATAGGTGTCGTAGCCGTCGGGCAGCGCCGTGACGAAATCGTGCGCCGCGGCGGCGCGCGCGGCGGCCTCGACCTCGTCCATCGTGGCGCCGGGGCGGCCGAAGCGGATGTTGTCGGCGGCCGAGGCGGCGAAGATCATCGGGTCCTGCGGCACCAGCGCCATGTGGCGTCGGAACTCGGGCCGCGCCATATCGCGCAGGTCCACGCCGTCCAGCCGGATCGCGCCCTGCTGGGGGTCGTAGAAGCGCTGCAGCAGCTGCACGATCGTCGTCTTGCCCGCCCCCGAAGGCCCAACCAGCGCCACCGTCTCGCCCGGTTTCACCACCAGGTCGACCGCGTCCAGCGCCGGCGCATCGGGCCGCGCGGGATAGGTGAACGACACCTTGTCGAAGACAATCTCGCCGCGCACCGGCTCGGGCAGCGGCTGCGGCGAGTCGGGATCGCGCACCGCGTCGGTGGCGTGCAGCAACTCGATCAGCCGCTCGGTCGCGCCCGCGGCGCGCTGCAGTTCGCCGAAGATTTCGGACAGCGCGGCGACCGCGCCCGCCACCATGACGGAATAGATCACGAACTGGATCAGCGTCCCGGCCGACAACGCGCCCGCGCGTACGTCCCAGGCGCCGATCCACAGCACGCCGACGATCCCGGTGAACACCAGGAAGATCACGATCGCCGTCATCGCCGCGCGCGTGGTGATCCGCTTGCGGGCCGAGGTGAAGCTGCGCTCGGTGACGTCGGCGAAGGTGCCGCGCGTGGCCGCCTCGTGCGTGTAGGCCTGCACCGTCTGCACAGCGCCCAGCGCCTCGGACGCGTTGCCCGAGGATTGCGCGATCCAGTCCTGGTTCTCGCGGCTCAGCACCCGCAGGCGACGGCCCAGCACGATGATCGGCACCAGCACCGCCGGCACGATCAGCAGCACCAGCCCCGTCAGCTTGGGCGAGGTCGCCAGCATCAGCACCAGCCCGCCGGCGAACAGCAGCACGTTGCGCAGCGCGATCGACACCGACGAGCCCACGACCGACAGGATCAGCGTCGTGTCGGTGGTGATCCGGCTCAGCACCTCGCCAGTCATGATGCGTTCGTAGAAGGCGGGCGACAGGCCGATCACCCGGTCGAACACCGCCTTGCGGATGTCGGCCACCACCCGCTCGCCCAGCCGCGTGACCAGCGCGTAGCGCAGCGCCGTGCCGATCGCCAGAAGCGCGGCGATCCCGAGGGCCGCGGCAAAGTAGCGGTCCAGCAGCGTGCCGTCGGCGGCGTTGAAGTTGTCGACCACCCGGCGCACCGCCAGCGGCAGCACCAGCGCCACCGCCGCCGTCACCACCAGCGCCGACAGCGCGGCGGCCATCAGGCCCTTGTACGGGCGCATGAACGGCCATAGCGCGGCCAGCGAGCTCAGCTTGCGCGACTTCTGGCGGTCGTCGTCGGCGGTGTTGGCGGTGGTTCCGCGGGCCATGTCCCCTCCCAGGTGTTTGGGCGGTTGTGCCACGTGGACAGGGGACGTCAAGCGCCGCGTTGCCGCGCCCGCGGTTCCGGGGCTGCTGCGAACGCGGATGTGGGGGGTGGAGCGGGCAGCGGGAATCGAACCCGCACCAAGAGCTTGGAAGGCTCGTGTGATACCATTTCACCATGCCCGCGCTGATCGGAGAGGTATGCCAAGCGCCCCGCGCCGTCAAGCGGGGGGACAGCCCGCGCTAGGCGCTGTTGGGCGCGATCAGGTCCGGCCCCGCGGCGCGGTTCGAGTTTACCGCACTCCCCACCCGGTGCAGCACCAGCGAGCCTTCGGGCGCCGGGCGCATCAGCGTCGCGGCCCCGTGCCCGGCCTCTCCCAGCCACTTGGCCCACTCCGCGCGCGCCACGATCACCGGCATCCGGTGGTGGATCGCCGTGATCTCGCCCGCCGCGGCGCAGGTGACGATGGTGCAGGTGCGCAGCGTCTCGCCGTCGCGGGTCCAGTCCTGCCACAACCCGGCGAAAGCCAGCGGTTCGCCGTCCTTCGCCTGGATGTACCAGGGCAGCCGCGCGCCGGTTTCGTCCTTGGTCCATTCGTAGAACCCCGAGGCCGGGATCAGGCAGCGCCGCGCGCGGGCGGCCTCGCGGAAGGCCGGCTTTTCGGCCACCGTCTCGGCGCGGGCGTTGAACAGCGGCGGGCCGTCGTTCGGCGCCTTGTACCAGCGCGGGACCAGCCCCCAGCGCATCGCCACCAGCCGCCGCGCGCCGTCCTCGGCGCGGATCACGTGCACCGGGTCGGTGGGGCAGACGTTGTAGTTGGGCACGTCGGGCAGGTCGTTGTCGGGCCGCGCCTCGAACAGCTGCGCCATCGCATCGGGCGGCAGCGTGATCGCGAAGCGCCCGCACATCAGCGCCGCCCGCCCGCGCCGAGGCCCGAGTAGACCAGCAGCCCCCAGTCGACCAGCTCGCGCTCGGCCTTGGCCCAGGTGCCGCCGAACGCGATCGGGTCGAGGCCCGCGCCTTCCGCGATCGCCGACAGCGGCCGCTTTCCGTCGATCGCGGCGATCAGCGGGGCGGCGGCC
>NZ_JBELMH010000023.1:31413-38643 GCF_042096055.1 Citreimonas sp.
CCAGCGTCTCCAGCAGCTCGCCCACCGCATAGGCCCGGTCCTGCCCGTGCAGCAGCAGGTCGTAGAACCCCGCGTCCGACGCCTCGTGATCGCCGAGGTTGCGGTTGGCCCGGAACGGATGCCCCTCGGGCAGGGCTGCGACGATGGCGCGGGCCTTTTGCAGCCGTGCCTCGGGCGGCAACCCGTCGAACAGCGCGCCGAACGCTTCCTGCAGCGGATAAACCCCGCTGCGGCCGTAGGGCGCGTAGACCATGAAGCCCATGCCCCCGCCCTCGGCCAGCGCGGCGCGCAGCGCGCGGAACCCGTCCTCGGGCTGCGGCAGGTGGTGCAGCACGCCGCAGCAATCGATGTAGTCGAACGGCCCCATGTCAGCCGCGTCGAGTAGCGAACCGGTGTGGAACCGGATGCCCGTCAGCCCGCGCGCCTGCGCCCGCGCCTCGGCCACCGCGCGGGCCTGCGTTGAGAGGTCGACATAGGTGATCGCGTGCTCGACGCCCGCGCTGGTCAGCACCTGCGCCAGCTGGATCAGCCCGTCGCCGGTGCCGCCGCCCGCCACCAGCGCGCGGAACGGACGGCTCCAGTCGCGCCGCCCGCCGAACAGCCAGTGGTCGATCTCCCACGGATGCGAGGGCGAGCCGACGATCAGCCGCTTGGCCTCGTCCGCGGGATCGCGTTCGGGATAGGGAAAGGCTTCGTACTGCTCGGTGACGCTGACCATCGTCCGCCCGTGATTGACCGGGGGCCTTGATGCCACGGCGCGCGCGCCGCGCCAAGCGCACCCGAAAACGAAACGGGGCCGGCGCGGCGCCCGAAGACGCCCGCACCGGCCCCGCCCAAGTCGCTTGCCTTACTCAACGATCGTGATCCGGCCGTCGGTGTAGGGTTCGTAGGGCGCGTTCTCGGCCAGGTACTCGGCCGTCACGTCGGCGAGGTCGGGGCCGAAATCGTACGCGTTCTCGGCATCGACGAACATCGCGTAGCCGTCACCGCCGTTGCGGACGTAGTTGTTCGACACCGCGCCGTAGGTCGCCGCCGGGTCCAGCGGCTCGCCACCGATCATCACCTCGGACACCCGGCTGCCCGCCTCGGCCGAGGGATCGACCGTGAAGCTCATGCCCGCGACCTGCGGGAAGCGCCCGGCGCCCTCTTCCATCTGGCTCACGCCGTTTTCCAGCGCCGCAAGCAGCGTCTCGCCCGTCACCTGGAAGGTCGACAGCGTGTTCTGGAACGGCAGCACGGTCAGCACTTCGCCCATCGTCACCTCGCCCGCGTCGATCGAGGCGCGCAGCCCGCCCGAGTTGGCGATCGCCACGTCGATGCCCTGGTCGGCTACCCGCGCCAGCATCGCGTCGGCCACCAGGTTGCCCATCGCGCATTCCATCGCCCGGCACACGTCGCGCGAGCCCTCGATCGCGCCCGCGCTCTCGGCGACCACCTCCTGGCGGACCTCTTCTAGCGGCTGGGCCAGCTCCTGCACCCGCGCCTTGACCTCGGCATCCTCCTCGACCGAGGCGTCCAGCAGGATCGGCTGGCCCGACAGCGCGGTGATCTCGCCCGAATCGTCGAAGGTCACGTCGATCTCGCCCAGGTACTTGCCGTAGGCGTAGGCCTGGAAGATCGGCACGCCGTTGACCTCGGTCGGGTACGGCCCCTCGGCGCCCTCCATGTCGCCCAGCAGCGTGTGGCTGTGGCCGCCGATGATCATGTCGACGCCGGTCAGACCCTCGGCCAGGCGCCGGTCGGCCGGCAGGCCCACATGGGTCAGCAGGATGATCTTGTTCACGCCCTCCTCGGTCAGGCGGTCGATCTCGGCCTGCGCGGCGTCCAGCGCGGGCGAGAACACCACGTCGCCCGGCGACGACGTCTCGGGAGTGTCCTCGGCCAGGACCGACACGATGCCGATGCGTTCGTCGCCCTCGCCCAGTACGACCGACTTCTCGATCTCGCCTTCCAGGCCCTCGACGCCCGTGGGGTCGATGTTCGCCGACAGCACCGGGAAATCCACCTGCGCCACGAACTCGGCCAGCCCCTCGGGGCCGTTGTCGAACTCGTGGTTGCCCACCGCCATCGCGTCATAGCCCAGCCGGGTCATGAACTCGGCCGCCAGGTCGCCGCCGTACTGCGTGAAGAACAGCGAGCCCTGGAACTGGTCGCCCGCGTCCAGCAGCAGCACGTCGTCCTCGGCCGCCTCGCGCGCGGCCTCGATCGCGGTGACCATCCGCGCGATGCCGCCAAAGCATTCGCCCGCCTCGTTGTCCTCGGGCGCGCAGGTCGAATCGTAGGCGCTGATCGGCTCGAACCGGTCGTGGAAATCGTTGGTGTGCAGGATCGTCAGCGCATAATCGGCCTGCGCCGCGCCTGCGCTCAGCGCCAGCACGGCGACGCCGCTCAGGTATCGTGCGAACATCGGGAAAGACCTCTCTGTCGGGTTGTTATGCCCGGATCGTGCCCCGCGCGCCCCGTCCTGTCAAAAGCGATCCTGCGTCATGCGCCCGCCGACCGGGTCCAAGCCTCTTGACCGCGTACCGAACGCACGGCATCCCCTTGACCATGCTGATTTACAAGATCCTGAGACAGGACGAATGGGGCGCGCTGCAAGCCCACGGCGAGACGTGCGGCGCACCGATCGACGAGGCCGACGGCTTCATCCACTTCTCCACTGCCGAGCAGGTGCGCGAGACGGCCGCCAAGCACTTCGCCGGCGTCGACGGCCTGCTGCTGGCCGCGCTCGACACCGACGCGCTGGGCGATTCCCTCAAGTGGGAGCCGTCGCGCGGCGGCGACCTCTTCCCGCATCTCTACGGCCCGCTGCGGCTGCAGGACATCCTGTGGGTGCAGCCGCTGCCGGTCGTCGACGGACAGCACGTCTTCCCGGCGGATATCGGCGCGTGAGCGCGGGCCACGTCAACCCGACGCGCGCCCAGTTCGACGCGTTCAAGGCCGGCGATCGCGACGCGCCGGTCGAGATGCTGAACCTCGTGCGCCTGCGCGACCGGGCCGAGTATCCCGCCGACCACCCGCTGCACGGCGCGGGCCTGTCGGGCGCCGAGGCCTATGCGCATTACGGCGCCGAAAGCGCGCCGGTGCTGGCGAAGCTCGGCGGCGCAATCCTGTGGCGCGGGCAGTACCAGACCATGCTGATCGGCCCCGACGACGAGGCATGGGACCACGTCTTCGTCGCGCGCTACCCCTCGGCCTCGGCCTTCCTCGCAATGGTCAAGGACCCCGATTACGCCCGCGCGGTGATCCACCGCACCGCCGGCGTCGCCACCTCGCGGCTGATCCGCTGCGGCGCGGCCGAACCGGGCACCGCCTTCGGATGAGCGTGCTGGAGCAGGCCGGCCTCGCCGCCCTGCGCCGGGTCGAGCCCGAGCGCGCCCATGCGCTGGCCCTGCTGGCCCTGCGCGCGGGCCTTGTCCCGGCGCCCGGCCTGCTGTCGTCGGACCGGCTGCGCACCCGCGTCGCCGGCCTGCCGCTGCCCAACCCCGTGGGCCTCGCCGCCGGTTTCGACAAGAACGCCGAGGCGCTGCTGGGCCTCTCGCGCGCGGGCTTCGGCTTCGTCGAGGTGGGCGCCGCCACGCCCCGCCCGCAGCCGGGCAATCCGCGCCCGCGCGTGTTCCGGCTGCCGCAGGATCGCGGCGTCATCAACCGCTTCGGCTTCAACAACGACGGGATGAGCGCGATCGGCGACCGGCTTGCCGCGCGTCCGCGCGACATGGTGTTGGGGCTGAACCTCGGCGCCAACAAGGACAGCGCCGACCGCGCCGGCGATTTCGCCACCGTCCTGCGGCACTGTGCTGCGCATCTGGATTTCGCCACCGTCAACGTCAGCTCGCCCAACACCGAACGGCTGCGCGACCTGCAGGGCCGCGACGCGCTGGCCGCGCTGCTGGCCGGCGTCGTCGAGGCGCGCGACGCCCTGCCCCGCCGCATCCCCGTCTTCCTCAAGATCGCGCCCGACCTCGACAGCCAGGGCCTGCGCGACGTGGCCGAGGTGGCGATGGCCACCGGCATCGACGCGATCGTCGCCACCAACACCACGCTGGCGCGCGACGGGCTGCGCTCGGAACATGCCTCGCAGGCGGGCGGGCTGTCGGGCCGGCCGCTCTTCGACCGCTCGACCCGCGTGCTGGCGCATCTGTCGGGCCTGACCAAGGGCGCCGTGCCGCTGATCGGCGTCGGCGGGATCGAGACGGCCGAGCACGCATTCCAGAAGATCCGCGCCGGCGCCTCGGCGGTGCAGCTCTACACCGCGCTGGCCTATGGCGGGCTGGGCCTGGTGCGCCAGATCGTCGAGGGGCTGGACGCGCGGCTGGCCGCCGAGGGCTTCGCGTCGGTCGAGGACGCGGTCGGCACCGGACGCGCCGACTGGACCTGATCCGGGCGGGCGTCTTGGACCCCAAGCGTTAACGCTTCCTGAACTCGTCTCTGCAAGTCATTGATTTCGTTAGGGCGCCTGCATGTCCCATCGTGGGACACCCGGAACGCCGCCCCTCAGGTCACCAGCCGCGGCACCGGCCGCACGCCCTGCGCGGCGTCCACGAAGGCCCGGATCTTCGCCGCATCCTTCACCCCCGGCGCCGCCTCGACGCCCGAGGACACGTCCAGCTGCCGCGCCCCGGTCATCGCCACCGCCTGCGCCGCATTCTCGGGCGTCAGCCCGCCCGCCAGCATCCACGGCACCGGCCAGCGCCGCCCCGCGATCAGCCGCCAGTCGAAGGCCAGCCCGTTGCCGCCCGGCAGCGCCGCCCCCTTGGGCGCCTTCGCGTCGATCAGGATCTGGTCCGCCACCGCCGCGTACCGGTCGATCGCCGGCAGGTCCTCGGCCGAGGCGATTCCCACCGCCTTCATCACCGGCAGCCGGTAGCGCGCCCGGATCGCCGCCACCCGCTCGGGCGTCTCCGAACCGTGAAGCTGCAGCATGTCCAGCGGCACCGCCCCCGTGATCGCGTCCAGCGCCGCGTCGTCCGCGTTCACCACCAGCGCCACCTTGGCCAGCCCCGGCGGCGCGTCCACCGCCAGCGCGCGCGCCTGCTCGACGTCCACGTTGCGCGGGCTTTTCTCGAAGAACACGAAGCCGCAATAGGCCGCGCCCGCCGCCGCCGCGGCGGCCACATCCTCGGGCCGCGTCAGGCCGCAGATCTTGACCCGGATATCGGTCATGCCCTGCCCTTCATCTTGGTCGAAATACTCCGGGAGAGCCGCGCGGCACGCGCGGCCCAGGCAGCGCCCCCAGCGCCCTCACGCCCGGGTCGAGCTCTGGTCCAGCAGCGCCAGGACCTCGTCCTTGTCCTTGTCCCGCTCGGCCTGGGTGCGGCGCAGCTCGCGCTGCAGCTTGCGCAGCTCGGCCTCCTTGTGGCGGGCGTCGGCGCGGTGCTTGTGCTCGCGCAGCCATTCCCAGACGAAGCCGATCAGCAGGCCCGCGATGATCCCGGCGAAGATGACCAGGAACAGCGGCAGCTCGATCGAGACGACCGCCCAGCCAAGGCCCGGCATCGTCGCCAGCCCCTCGGGCAGGGTCGACAGCACCACCGGCGCACGGTTGGCCAGCGCCAGGCAGATCAGCACCACGGCAAGCGCCGCGAGAAAGACGTAGCGGATGTAACGCATCTGGTGTCCTATTTTCCGTTCAGGCGGTCGCGCAGCAGCTTGCCGGTCTTGAAGAACGGCACGTGCTTCTCCTCGACCTCGACAGCCTCGCCGGTCCGGGGGTTCCGACCGGTCCGCGCGTCCCGCTTCTTGACCGAGAACGCTCCGAAGCCGCGCAGTTCCACCCGGTCGCCGCGGGCCATCGCGTTGGTGATCTCCTCGAAGATCGTGTTCACGATCCGCTCGACGTCGCGCTGGTAGAGATGCGGATTCTCGTCGGCGATCTTCTGGATCAGTTCGGATCTGATCATAGGCGCGTTCCCCCGGGCATGCGTCACGTAGCGGCCACTCACCGCACGACTATACGCTGAAACGCGATCCGACGGAAACACGCTTTGCACGGGAAAAGCTATTGCGCGCAGGAGTTTGCCGGCCTGCGGGCGCGTTTGCCCGCCGGCGTGGCGGCCGCGCGCCCGCGCCGCCCTGTCGGTGCGCTGACGAAGCGTCAGCCGATTCGGGACGCGGCAAAGCGAACACGGCGCGAAAAGCGCCGCAAACGCGAAAGGCCCCGGCGCGCGTCCGGGGCCTTCCAAAGTCACGTTCGGCGTGGAAACGCTCACTCGTCCTTGTTGAGTGCCGCGCCTAGGATGTCGCCCAGCGACGCGCCCGAATCCGAGCTGCCGTACTGCTGAACCGCTTCCTTTTCCTCGGCGATCTCGCGTGCCTTGATCGACAGGCCGAGCCGGCGGCTCTTCATGTCGATGTTGGTCACGCGCACGTCGATCTTGTCACCGACCGAGAAGCGCTCGGGGCGCTGTTCGGAGCGGTCGCGCGACAGGTCCGAGCGACGGATGAAGGACTTCATGCCCTCGTACTCGACCTCGATACCGCCATCCTCGATCGCGGTGACCTCGACGGTCACGATCGAGCCGCGGCGCACGCCGCCGGCCGCATCGGCGAACTTGTCGCCGCCCAGCGCCTTGATCGAGAGCGAGATGCGCTCTTTCTCGACGTCGACCTCGGAGACGACCGCCTGGACGATGTCGCCCTTGCGGTATTCCTGGATCGCTTCCTCGCCGCGCTGGTCCCACGACAGGTCGGACAGGTGGACCATGCCGTCGATGTCGCCCTCGAGACCGATGAACAGACCGAACTCGGTGATGTTCTTGACCTCGCCCTCGACATGGGTGCCCTCGGGGTGGGTCTCGGCGAAGACTTCCCACGGGTTGCGCATGGTCTGCTTGAGACCCAGAGAAACGCGGCGCTTGGCGCTGTCGATTTCCAGCACCATGACCTCGACCTCTTGCGAGGTGGACACGATCTTGCCCGGGTGGACGTTCTTCTTGGTCCAGGACATCTCGGACACGTGGACCAGGCCCTCGACGCCCGGCTCCAGCTCGACGAAGGCGCCGTAGTCGGTGATGTTGGTCACGCGGCCCTGGTGGACCGAACCCAGCTGGTACTTGGCACCGACCAGATCCCACGGATCTTCCTGCAGCTGCTTCATGCCGAGGCTGATGCGGTGGGTTTCCTTGTTGATCTTGATGACCTGAACCTTGACCGTCTCGCCGATCGCCAGGATCTCGGACGGGTGGTTCACGCGGCGCCACGCCATGTCGGTGACGTGCAGCAGGCCGTCGA
>NZ_JBELMH010000024.1:0-9497 GCF_042096055.1 Citreimonas sp.
CATCGCCGCCCGGGTCCTGCATCAGGATCGCACTGCCGTCCTGCCCGCGCAGCCGGGTGTAGCGCCGGGCCGAGGCATCGCCCGCCAGAGGTTCCTGCCGGGCGTCGCCCCAGCCGGCGCGGGTCAGGAACGCCTTCATGCGACCACCGCGGGCAGGCGTGCGTCCCAGCGCGGATCGCTCCAGGCCATGTGCAGCGCGCGCGTCCGGTCGTCATCGGGGTCGGCCGAGAATTCCATCCGCAGCGCGCGGGACGGGGCGAGATCGCCCAGCCGGTCGGGCCATTCGACGATGCAGATCGCGCTTTCGAAGGCGTCGAGCAGGCCGAGCTCTTCGATCTCCTCGGGGCCCGACAGGCGGTAGAGGTCCGCGTGCCACAGCGGGCCGGCCGTGGTGTCGTATTCCTGCACCAGAGTGAATGTGGGCGAGGGCACGTCCTCGGACACGCGCAGCAGGGTTTGGATCAGGCTGCGCGCGAAATGCGTCTTGCCGGCGCCGATTCCACCCGACAGCAGCAGCACGTCGCCGGCCCGCAGGCCCGGCGCGAGCGCGCGGGCCAGCTGCGCGGTGGCATCCTCGGATTCAAGGACGAGATCATGCGAACGGGTGGTCATCGGGCGCGAGGATACGCGTCACGCGCGGCGCTGCAAGCGGGGTCACGCGATGGCAGGCTGGGGCGCGCCGACGGGTTCGCGCGAGAAGCGGACCATGGTGGCGCCGGCGGCCACCGGCTCGATCGCGCATGTCAGGCTGCGGCCGTCGAACAGCGTCAGCGGCGCGGTCCAGGACGAGCGTTCGCGCATGGTCAGCACGAAATCGCGCAGGTCTTCCCAGATCGGGCTGGGCAGGCAGGCGCGCTGCCAGTCGGTCGTAGCGTCGACGATCGTGACCTCGGCGAAGGCGCTGTCGGGGTCGCACTTCCACATCTCGCGGTAGGCGGCGTTGCAGAAGGTCAGCACGCCCAGCTGCGAGAACACGGCGACCGCCTCGTCGAAACAGTCGATCACCGATTGCGTCAGCTCGAGCTCGGACCGGAAGCGGCGGGTCAGCGAGATCTCGGCGCTGATGTCTTCCAGCAGGAAGGCGACGGCCCGGTCGGGATGCGGCCGGCCGGTGATCTTGTAGGTCAGCCCCGAGGGCAGGTTCCACGTCTCGCAGTACCGGTCGTCGCGGGCGGCGCAGATCACCTGCGCGAGCTGCTCGCGCCAGCCGGAATAGCTTTTGGGTTCGGGCATCATGCGGTTTTCGCGCATGTGGTCGAAGAACGACAGAAGGTTCGGGCGCGCCGACAGGAAGTCGACCGGCAGGCGCGTAAGGTCGACCAGCGCGGGATTGAACAGCACCAGCCGGTGATCGCGGTCGAACACGGCAAGGCCGATGGGCAGGTGCGCGAAGGTCTTGGTCAGGGTCTGCACGAAGGTGCGCTGGGCACGCTCGGCCTCGACCAGGGTGTCGATCGCGCTGGCGAAGTGCATCGGCCCGGCATCGGTCTGCCGGGTGGTCAGCGAGAACCATCGCGCGCTGCCGTCGGTCAGCGCGACACGGGCCCGCACGGTTCCGGCCGCCGTCTCGCCCTGGCCCACGTCGGCGAAGGGACATTCGCCGTGCGGATCGGTGCCGCTTTCCTGGCACAGCTGGGCGAAGGCGCTGTTGTACCAGGTCACCTGGTTGTTCGGCCCGACCTGCCAGATCGGCTGCGGCGTGGCATCCAGCGCGGCGCGCTGGCGGGCGCCGGCCAGCTGATCGGACTGACGCAGGCGGTTGCGCCGCTCGGCCAGCCGCGGCGCACGGATGACGCAGCGGACGAAGCCGCCGTCGCTGGCGATCCGCATGGTCATGTCTGTCTCGCCCGCCGCCTCGAGCGAGACGCCGGTATCGGGCGGAACAGGGGGAAAGCCGGGAAAGATCGGCAGGACCATGTCGTGAAGGTCGCGCCAGCTTTGCCCCGGATGCGGCGCGCTGGGCAGCAGAAGCGCCGCGTCCTCGGTGCTGTCGATCACCACGCCGTCCTGCAGCAGGATCGATGCGCTGGACGGGGCCGCCGCGCCGGCCGGTGGCGCGGGTGCGCGCGTGCCGACCCGCGCCATGACCCAGAGCCCCGCGAATAGCGCGAGGCCCGAGCCGAAGCCGACTGACAAGGCGAGGTAGTCCTGCAAGAATCGCGTCCCGAGCGAGTGCAATGCCTCAGATATGACCGGCTTTGGTTAAGCGTCCGTTAAGGATTGCCGGCTGCCCCGGTCCGGCGACAGGCCGGCTCAGATCTCGATCGGGCGGTTCTGACCCAGCGCGCCGCGTGCGTCGCGGCGTTCGGGCACGATGGCGGCGCGGGGCCAGACCACCTCGACCACGGCGCCGCGGCGTTCGCTCTGCCGCGCGCCCGATAGGGCCGGATCGGTGCCATTGGCAAAGCTCAGCATCGCGCCCGAGCGTTCCAGAAGCGTCTTGGCGATGAACAGGCCCAGTCCCATGCCTTCGTATTCCGGGCGCACGCGGCGGTCGGATTCGGCGCGGCGCCGGCGCACGAACGGGTCGCCGATGCGGCCGATCAGGTCGGGCGGAAAGCCCTGCCCGTCGTCGATGATGCGGATCGAGACGCTGGTCTCGTCCCAGTTCGCCTCGATCCAGATGCGCGACCGGGCGAAGTCGACGGCGTTCTGCACCAGGTTGCGCAAGCCGTGGATGATCTCGGGGCGGCGCAGGATGTGGGGCTGCATCGCGGAGCCGCCGGGCGCGGGCGCCTCCTCGATCATGATGTCCTTGCCGCGGCCCTGGTGCGGCTCGGCGGCCTCGCGGATGACCTCGACCAGCGGCGCATGGCGCATGTGCAGGTCGTCCTTTCCCGCGCGGCCCATCGAGCGCAGGATCGTGCTGCAGCGATCCGCCTGGTCGCGGATCAGGCGCGCGTCGTCGTATAGGTCGGGCCGGTCGGTCAGTTCCTCGGCCAGTTCGGCGGCCGCCAGCTTGATCGTCGCCAGCGGCGTGCCCAGTTCGTGCGCGGCCGCGGCGACCACGCCGCCCAGGTCGTTCAGCTTCTGCGCGCGCGCCAGGGCCATCTGCGTCGCGCTCAGCGCGTCCGACATCGAATGCATCTCGCGCGTGATGCGCCGCGCGTAGATCGAGATGAACAGGATCGCGATGCTGATCGCCGCCCACTGGCCGAACACGAACAGGTCGGGAATGCGCAGGATCGCTCCGTCCGAGGTGCGCAGCGGCAGGTGCCAGAACACCATCGCGGTGACCAGCAGGAACGCCGTCACCCCCAGGATAAGGGTCGAGCGCAGCGTCAGCACCGCCGCCGACACCGTCACCGGCCCCAGCACCAGCAGCGAGAAGGGGTTGTTCAGCCCGCCCGTCAGGTACAGCAGGAAGCACAGCTGCAGCAGGTCGAACATGACCATCAGGAAGTTCTCGGTCTCGGACAGCCGCTTGTTCTCGGGGAAGACGAAGATCGCCACGAGGTTGCCGACGACCGAGACGCCGACGGCCATGTAGCAAAGCCCCAACTCCAGCTGCAGGTCGAACAGCCGCTGCGCCACGTTGATCGCGACAAGCTGGCCGCAGATCGCGAACCAGCGCAGAAGGATCATCGTCCGCAGGCGCACCCAGTTGCTGCGCTGCGTTTCGCTGAAGAAGCCCAGATCGGTTTGCGCCATGTGCGCCGTTTTCGCCTCTTGCCACGGGGTGCGCGATTGTTACGTGTCGGACGTAACGCAATCAACGCCCGAGGCGAGCATGAACAGAAGACACGCGATGCGTGCGGCACTGGCCGGGGGGGCGCTTTTCGCGACCGGGACGGCGGCGCAGGCGAATTGGTTCACCCGGATGCTGGGCTTCGGCGGGGACGGCTTCGACCAGTGCCGCGGCAGCGTGGTCGCGGGCGGCGCGGGCGACATCGGCGGGCCGTTCGAGCTTGTGAACACCGAAGGCGAGACCGTGACCGACGCGGACGTGCTGACCAAGCCCAGCCTGGTGTATTTCGGCTACACCTTCTGTCCCGACGTCTGCCCGCTCGACGTTGCGCGCAACGCGCAGGCGGTCGACCTGCTGGCCGAGCGGGGGGTCGACGTGCAGCCGGTCTTCATCTCGGTCGACCCGAACCGCGACACGCCCGAGGTGCTGGCCGACTTCGCCGCCAACATGCACGAGGACATGGTCGCCCTGACCGGATCCGAGGCGCAGGTGAAGGCCGCGAGCGACGCCTACCGCACCTACTTCTCGATCCGCGACAGCGGCGACGAATACTACCTCGTCGATCATTCGACCTTCACCTACCTGATGCTGCCCGGGCATGGCTTCGTCGAGTTCTTCCGGCGCGAGGCCTCGCCCGAGGAGATGGCCGATAAGGTTGCCTGCTTCGTCGAGGCATCCTGACCCGCCGGCGGTTTGACCGCCCTGTGGGCGCGCACTAACATCCCGTGGCGGCATAACCGCGAGGAGGAGCGATCAGTGTCCGAAAGCAGTGTCGATGAGTTGGGCGCCGACCGGTCGCTGCTTCTGGTGGACGACGACGAGCCGTTCCTGAAGCGTCTCGCCAAGGCGATGGAGAAGCGCGGCTTCGAGGTCGAGACGGCGGATTCCGTCGCCGGGGGCTCGGCCATCGCCACGGCGCGCCCGCCGGCCTACGCGGTGATCGACCTGCGGCTCGAGGACGGCAACGGTCTCGACATCGTCGAGGTGCTGCGCGCCAAGCGGCCCGACAGCCGGATCGTGGTGCTGACCGGCTACGGCGCGATCGCCACGGCCGTGGCCGCGGTCAAGATCGGCGCGACCGACTACCTGTCGAAACCCGCCGACGCCACCGACATCACCAACGCGCTGCTGGCCAAGTCCGACGACCTGCCGCCCCCGCCCGAGAACCCGATGAGCGCTGACCGCGTGCGGTGGGAGCACATCCAGCGCGTCTACGAACTGTGCGACCGCAACGTGAGCGAAACCGCGCGGCGGCTGAACATGCATCGCCGCACGCTGCAGCGGATCCTGGCCAAGCGCAGCCCGCGCTGAGCGGTCACAGCGCCGACAGAAGCGCCGCGTGCCGTGCCGTGAATTCGGCGCGCACCTCGACCGGCGGGCGCAGGTGGATGCCCAGCCCATCGATCACCTCGGGCGCCGGGCGGCCGAACAGCTTGGTGGCCTCGGCCTCGGTGAAGCCGGCGATTTCGGTCGCCTCCATCCAGGCGCTGACCGAATCGGCTTTCTTGATGCGCCGCTTCAACGCCGCGGGGGTTTCCGCCGGCAGGCCGAAGCGGATGTGAACCGCCGCCTCCAGCCGCCGGTCCAGCGCCTTGTAGTCCGGCCCCACCGCCGCCTTCACCGGCGAGATCATGTCGCCGATCACGTATTCCGGCGCGTCGTGCAGCAGCGCGGTCAGGCGCTGCGACGGGCTGGCCGTTGGGTAGAGGCGGGTGAACAGCGTCTCGACCAGCAGCGAATGCTCGGCCACCGAATAGGCGAAATCGCCCCGCGTCTGGCCGTTCCAGCGCGCGACGAAGGCCAGCCCGTGGGCGATGTCCTCGATCTCGATGTCCAGCGGCGTCGGGTCCAGCAGGTCGAGCCGGCGGCCCGACAGCATCCGTTGCCAGGCACGAGCGGGTTTGGGCATCGGGTTCATCCATGCTGAGGTGCGGGATGCCGGCGAATTAGGCAGTGCCGGCCGGCATGTAAAGCGCCGGCGCCGCGATTCACGCTTCGGTCACCGTCCGCTTACCATGCACGTTGCGACGGGTCCGCTGCGGTGCTACGTCCCGCGACGAACGGATAGATGCGGAGGCGGCCCAGATGGCCAAGGATTACATCGTCAAGGATATCGCGCTGGCCGGCTACGGCCGCAAGGAGCTGGACATCGCCGAGACCGAGATGCCGGGTCTGATGGCCCTGCGCGAGGAATACGGCGCCGCGAAACCGCTCGCCGGCGCGCGCATCGTGGGCTCGCTCCACATGACGATCCAGACCGCCGTGCTGATCGAGACGCTGAACGCGCTGGGCGCCGACGTGCGCTGGGCGTCGTGCAACATCTTCTCGACGCAGGACCACGCGGCCGCCGCGATCGCCGAGGGCGGCACGCCGGTCTTCGCGATCAAGGGCCAGACGCTGGAAGAGCACTGGGATTACCTCGACCGGTCGTTCCAGTTCGCCGACGGGCCGAACATGATCCTCGACGACGGCGGTGACGCGACGCTCTACGTGCTGATGGGCGCGCGCGCCGAGGCGGGCGAGGACATCATCCCCGTGCCGCAATCCGAGGAAGAGACGATCATCAAGGCGCAGATCCAGAAGCGCATGAAGGAAAGCCCCGGCTGGTTCACCAAGGTGCGCGACCAGATCCGCGGCGTGTCTGAAGAGACGACCACCGGCGTCAACCGCCTCTACCAGCTGATGCGCGAGGGCGGGCTGCCCTTCCCGGCGATCAACGTGAACGACAGCGTCACCAAGTCGAAGTTCGACAACAAGTACGGCTGCAAGGAGTCGCTGGTCGACGGCATCCGCCGCGCGACCGACGTGATGATGGCCGGCAAGGTCGCCGTGGTCTGCGGCTACGGTGACGTCGGCAAGGGTTCGGCCGCGTCGCTGGCGGGCGCCGGTGCGCGCGTCAAGGTGACCGAAGCCGACCCGATCTGCGCGCTTCAGGCCGCGATGGACGGGTTCGAGGTCGTGCTGCTGGAAGACGTGATCGACAGCGCCGACATCTTCATCACCACGACCGGCAACAAGGACGTGATCCGCATCGAGCACATGCGCGAGATGAAGGACATGGCGATCGTCGGCAACATCGGCCACTTCGACAACGAGATCCATGTCGCCGCGCTGAAGAACCATAAGTGGACCAACGTGAAGGACCAGGTGGACATGATCGAGATGCCCTCGGGCAATCGTATCATCCTGCTGTCCGAAGGCCGCCTGCTGAACCTCGGCAACGCCACGGGGCATCCGTCCTTCGTGATGTCGGCCAGCTTCACCAACCAGGTCCTGGCGCAGATCGAGCTCTGGAAGAACGGCGAGAGCTACGAGAACAAGGTCTACATCCTGCCCAAGCACCTCGACGAGAAGGTCGCGCGCCTGCACCTGGGCCGGATCGGCGTGAAGCTGACGCAGCTGTCGAAAGAGCAGGCGGCCTATATCGGCGTGACGCCCGAAGGCCCCTTCAAGCCCGAGCACTACCGCTACTGATCCCGGCCGGCCGGCGCGTGTTGCGCCGGCCGCCGTTCGCGCGGCCTTTCAGTCCAGCCCGCCCAGCGACCGGACGATCTTCCATTCCTCCTCCGTCACCGGCTGCACCGACAGGCGCGCCTGTCGCACCAGCGCCATCTCCGAAAGCCGCGGATCGGCCTTCACCTGGTCCAGCGTGACGGGCTTCGGCATCGGCTCGACCGCCTTGATGTCCACGCATTCCCAGCGGTCATCGTCGGTGGTGGAATCCGGATGCGCCTCGGCGATCACCTCGACGATGCCGACCACGGCCTTGTCCTTCTGCGAGTGGTAGAAGAACCCCAGGTCGCCGACCTTCATCTGCCGCATGACGTTGCGCGCCTGGTAGTTGCGCACGCCGTCCCATTCCTCGCCCTTGTCGCCGCGCGCAACCTGGTCGTCCCACGACCAGGCATCGGGCTCGGACTTGAACAGCCAGAAGGTCATCCGCCGATCACCCGGTTCCAGCGCGTCAGCGTGACGTTTTCGAACAGGTCGGCGCGCGCATAGGGGTCGTTGTCGGCCCAGTCCTGCGCGGCCGTCATGTCCGCGACGTCGAGGATGACCAGCGACCCGATCATCTGCTCGTCGTCGTCCAGCAGCGGGCCGGCCTGGGCGACGACGCCGGTGGCCTCGATATAGGCCAGGTGCGCCTCGCGGTTTTCCTTGCGCACGGACAGCGCGCCTTTGCGGTCATGGGCGATCAGGGCGACGAGCATGTCTCATTCCTCTTTCAAGGGGCGGGTCAGAAGGGCGCGCATCGCGTCGTGCGGTGCGATCTCGCCTGCGGCGATGGCATCGACGGTGGCGCAGATCGGCAGGTCCAGCCCGTCGCGGCGCGCGAGCTTGGCCAGCGCGCGGGCGGTGGCGACGCCTTCGACCGTGGCGGCCGCGTCCACCGGCTTGCCCGCGCCGAGTGCGGCACCGTGGCGGAAGTTGCGCGACAGCTCGGAATGGCAGGTCAGGGCAAGGTCGCCCATGCCCGACAGGCCGGTCAACGTGACGGGATCGGCGCCCAGATGCGCGGCCAGGCGCTGCATCTCGGCGAAGCCCCGCGTCATCAGCGCGGCGCGCGCGCTGTCGCCCAGCCCCAGCCCGATGGCGGTGCCGCAGGCGATGGCGACCACGTTCTTCAGCGCACCGCCCAGTTCGGCCCCGATCGTGTCGGTGGTGCGATAGAGCCGCAGCGTCGGCGTCGACAGGCGCGTCTGCAACGCCTCGCCGGTGTCGGCATCGGCGCAGGCCAGCGTCAGCGCGGTGGGCAGGCCGCGCCCGATATCGGCGGCGAAGCTGGGGCCGGTCAGGATGGCGGGCACCGCGTCGGGCGCATGGCGCGCGATCACCGCCGCCGGCCCGCACAGCGTGCGCAACTCGATCCCCTTGCTGCAGGCGACCAGCGCCTTGCCGGCGAGCTGGACAGGCACGAGCTCCAGCAGATCGCCGAGCGCCTGCATCGGCACCGCCAGCAGCAGCACGCCCGCCTCGGCCGCCTGCGAAAGGTCGGTGGTCGGGGTGATCGCGTCGGGCAGGGCGCAGCCCGGCAGCTTGGCCGAGGTTCGGTGCGTCGCGATCTCGTCCACCACGGCCGCGTCGCGCGCCCACAGAGTCACCGGACCATTCTGCGCCAGCGACACCGCCAGCGCCGTGCCGAAGGCGCCACCACCCAGGACCGCGACGCTCATGCCTTGGCGCCCTTGCGGCCCGAGCCGATCAGCGGTGCTGCGCCCGCGTCCAGCGGCCAGCGCGGGCGCGCGGCCAGCGTCATGTCGTGCTGCGTGCCTGTCATGAGCAAGGCTCCTCCTGCATAGGCGATCATCGCCGCGTTGTCGGTGCACAGCGCCAGCGGCGGTGCGGTGAAGCGCAGGCCGGCCTCGTCGCAGACCGCCTTCAGTGCCTCGCGCAGCGCGCCGTTCGCCGCCACGCCGCCGGCCACGGCCAGCGCCGGCGCGTCCGGAGTCTCGGCCAGGTACAGCGCGATGGCGCGGCGGGTCTTCTCGGCCAGCACGTCGCGCACCGCCGCCTGGAAGCCGGCGCAAAGGTCGGCCCGGTCGCGCCGATAAAGCCCGCCTTGCGCGGCGACCAGCCTGTCGCGCTCGCGCAGCAACGCGGTCTTGAGCCCCGAGAAGGACAGGTCGCAACCGGGCCGGTCCAGCAGCGGGCGCGGGAAGCGGAAGCGCGCGGGATCGCCCGCTGCCGCCTCGGCCTCGACCGCCGGGCCGCCGGGCTGCGGCAGGCCCAGCAGGCGCGCGGTCTTGTCGAACGCCTCGCCGGGCGCGTCGTCGATCGTGCCGCCGAGGCGCGTGAAATCATCAGGCCC
>NZ_JBELMH010000024.1:9597-22484 GCF_042096055.1 Citreimonas sp.
ACCACGCCGCCGAAGGCCGCGTGCAGTCCCGATTGCCCGACCACGACCGAGGCCAGCACATCGCGCCCGCGCACCAGCGCCGCCGCGGTGTCGTCGCAGCTGCTTTCCAGCCCGAGCATGAGCGGTGGGGCGGTCATCGCGGCCTCGTTGCGCAAAACATGCCTTCCAGCTACCACCGGGCCATGCGCCTCACAAGGATGCCGGGATGTCCGCGCCGCCGACCCTGCTGTTGCTGACCCGTCCCGAAAGCGCCTCGCGCGCGTTTCTCGAGGCTTTGCTGCGGGCGGGCGTTGGCCAGGTCGAGCCCATCATATCGCCCTTGATCGACGTGACGGTGATCGGCCCGCTGCCGGACCTGAGTGGCTTAGCGGGGCTGGTCTTCACCTCGGCCAACGGGGTGCGGGCCTACACCGCGCTGGGCGGTGCGCCTGGACTGCCGGCCTTCACCGTCGGCCGCGCCACCGCGCGCGCGGCCGAGCAGGCTGGATTGCGGGCCCGCGCCGCCGAAGGCGACGCCGACGCGTTGGTGGCGATGCTGGCGCAGGACGGCGCGCGCGGTCCGCTGGTGCACCTGCGCGGCAGCCATGCGCGCGGCGACGTCGCCAAACGGCTGACCGATCTGGCGATTCCGACGACCGAGGCGGTGATCTACGACCAGCCGATCCGCCCCCCCAACGAGGACGCCCTTGCCGCGCTGCAGGGAACCCGGCCGGTCGTCGCGCCGTTGTTCTCGCCTAGAACGGCGACGTTTTTCGCCGCTTTGCCGAAGAATGCGCCGATTTTCGTCGCCGCGTTCAGCGAAGCGGTGGCCTTGGCGGCCGGGGGGCCCCATATTGTTTCACCGGGGATCGCTCGACGACCGGACGAGGCGGCCATGATCGCCTGCACCGCCGACATGGTGGCGCAGGCCAGGAAACTTGAGGCGCGTCGGGGGCGCGTGTAGACCGGAAGGGGCAGCGTGTCTGTCGGGGCCGGGCGGAATCGACCAGGAATTCGAAAGGGTGGCGCAAGGTGGCAAAGTCGAAGAACGATCCGAACCGCGACGACGCGGAAAAGCAGGACGAGACGCAGGCCACCCCGGCCGACAAGGCCGAGCCACAGACCGACACGGAGACCGCCACCGGTGACGCGCCCGGTCCCTGGGGCAAGGACGACACGGCCGGCGACGCGCCGGCCGACAGCTACGGCCTGACCCCGCGCGACGACGGCACCCACCCCGCCGCCGAAAGCCCGGATGGCCATTCCGAGGACGGCCCCCCGGGCGACCTCGAGAAGGACGTGCCGGTGGACGAGTACGGAATCACGCCGCCGGACGGCTCCGACGCTAATGACCGCGCCGAAGGCCCGGAAACCGTCGGCGCGGATACCCTCTCGGCCAGCGACGACACGCCTCTGGCGACGGCCGGCGACGACAGCCTGCCGCCCGAGGCGACGCCTGCCGCCGCGCTCGGCACGCCGCCCGAGCCGGTCCGCGAGACGGTCGTCAAGCACCGGGGCGGCTTCGTACCCATGGTGCTGGGCGGCATCGTCGCCGCCGCGCTGGGCTTTGCCGCCGCGCAATACGGCGAGGGTCGTCTGCCCTTCATGCCCGCGCCCGAACCAGACCCGTTCATCGCCGAGACCGAGGCGCGCCTGACGCAGCAGGACGAGCAGGTCTCGGGTCTCGACGCCCGCCTGCAGGAAACGCAGGCCGCGCTCGACCGGATCGATGTCGATACGGTCGCCGGCGCGGTCGAGGCGCTGGTGCCGCAGGTCGAAACGCTTGCCCAGGGGCAGCAATCGCTGACCGACCGGCTGGATACGCTCGAGACGCGGATGACCGAGCTCGAGAAGCAGCCGATGGAACAGGCCGTCTCGCCCGAGGCGATCGCCGCCTACGAACGCGAACTCGCCAGCCTGCGCGAAAGCCTCGACGCGCAGCGCACCGAGGTCGAGCAGAGCCGCGCCGAGATCGAGGCCATTGCCGAGACCGCCCGACAATCCGAACAATCCGCCGCGCGCCAGGCCCAGCTGGCCGAGCAGCGCGCCACGCTGGCCGAGCTGACCGCCGCGCTGCAATCCGGCCAGTCCTACGAGGAACCGCTGAGCGAGCTGCGCGACAGCGGCGTTACGGTCCCCGAGCCGCTGGCACAGGTCGACGAGGCCGGCATTCCGACGCCCGCGCAATTGGCGGCGGAATACCCCGACGCGGCGCGCGACGCGCTGCGGGCCGCCCGGCTGGAAGAAGAGTCCGGCGGCGGCGTGGGCGCGTTCTTCCGCACCCAGCTCGGCGCGCGATCGGTCACACCGCAGGAGGGCGACGACGCCGACGCGATCCTCAGCCGCGCCGAGGCGGCGGTCCAGCGCGGGAACCTGGAACAGGCCCTGGACGAGATCGCCACCCTGCCCGAAGCCGCGCAGGCCGAAATGGCCGACTGGGTCGAGATGGCCCGCGTGCGTCTCGAGGCGCTGAACGCCGTCTCTGGCCTCGCCAGCGAACTGAACGAATAACGAGGATCGCATTCATGCTCTGGTCACTTCTCAAGATCGTCGTTTTCGTCGTGCTGGTCGCGGCGCTCACCCTTGGCGCCGGCTTCCTGATGGAAAGCTCGGGCGGCATGATGATCACCGTCGCGGGCACCGAATACACGCTGGGCGCCCTGCAATCGGTGATCGCGCTGCTGGTGCTGGTCGTGGCGCTGTACGTCGCGTTCAAGGTCGCCGGCCTGCTGGTGGCGCTGCTGCGCTTCATCAACGGCGACGAGACGGCGCTGTCGCGCTACTTCGACCGCAACCGCGAGCGGAAGGGCTTCCAGGCGCTGTCCGAGGGCATCATGGCGCTGGCTTCGGGCGAGGGGCGGCTGGCGATGGCCAAGGCCTCGAAGGCCGAGAAGTACCTGCACCGCCCGGAACTGACCGACCTCGTGAGCGCACAGGCCGCCGAGATGTCCGGCGACCGCAAGAAGGCCGAAGAAGTGTACAAGCGGCTGGTGACCCGGGACGAGACCCGCTTCGTCGGGATCCGCGGTCTGATGAAGCAGAAGCTGGCCGCCGGTGACACCGACACCGCGCTGAAGCTGGCCGAGCGCGCCTTCGCGATCAAGCCGCGCCACGTCGAGGTTCAGGACACGCTGCTGCGCCTTCAGGCCGAAAAGGCCGATTACGTCGGCGCCCGCGCGACCTTGGCCGAGAAGCTCAAGCAGGGCTCGTTGCCGCGCGACGTCTACCGTCGGCGCGATGCCGTGCTCGCGCTGTCGAGCGCGCAGGCAATGGAGCAAGAGGGCCATCATGGCGAGGCCAACGACGCCGCGATCCGCGCCAACAAGGCATCGCCCGACCTCATTCCGGCGGCGGCTATGGCCGCGCGCGCCTACACCGCGCAGGGCAACAAGCGCTACGCCACCAAGGTGCTCAAGAAAGCCTGGGCGGCGAACCCGCACCCCGATCTTGCCGCCGCCTACGCCGAGATCGAGCCGGGCGAATCCGCCACGGACCGCGTGCGCCGCTTCGGCACGCTGACGTCGATCAACCCCGACCACCGCGAGACGCGTCTGCTGCGCGCCGAACTCGCTCTCTCGGCCGAGGATTTCCCGGCTGCCCGGCGCGCGATGGGCGCGATGACCGAACACGAACCCGACGCCCGCGTGCTGGCCGTGATGGCCGCGATCGAACGGGGCGAGGGGGCCTCGGACGCGGTGGTGCGCGGATGGCTCGCCAAGGCGCTGACCGCCTCGCGCGGACCGCAATGGGTCTGCGGCAACTGCCACACGATCCACGGCGACTGGGCACCGCTGTGCTCGAATTGCGGCGCGTTCGATTCGCTGGAATGGACCACGCCCGTGCAGTCCGAGGTCGTGCTGCCCGCCGGCGCGGACATGCTTCCGCTGATCGTCGGCGCGCTGGAAAAGCCGACCGCGGACCCGGGTCCCGCCGCCACGACCGAGGCCACCGCACCGAACTCGGACACCAAGTCCGACATCATCGACGCCGAGACCGCGGACGAGCCCGAGACCGCCCGCGCCGCCGGCTCGGATTCCGAACGCTCAAGGGCGAAATAGCGCTTTTCCTTGCCGGGATCGGGTGCTAAGAGGCCGCCCACCGGGCCGGTGTAGCTCAGCTGGTAGAGCACGTCATTCGTAATGATGGGGTCGTAGGTTCGAGTCCTATCACCGGCACCACCTGCCTTCGCGCGGACCGGATCACCAGATCCACGCGCCAGGCGCCTCGGACAAGCCCATCGCCGCAACCGGCGGTTTTGTCCCCATTTTTCACCGCTTGACACTTGATCGGCCGATCGTTCCGGGCGACACGGGTTCATGTTTTCGCTTCAGAAGATGTTCCGAAGGCTGCGGCGGCCGGTGTTCGATGCCCCCATCGCGCCGGCCCGGCCGTTCTTTGCCATCGGCGACATCCACGGCGACTATGTCGGCATGGACAAGATCCTGAACCGGATCCAGGATTCCCACGACGACCCGATGGTGATCTGCGTCGGCGACTACGTCGACCGGGGGGAACGGTCGGCCGAGGTTCTGGGCTGGCTGCACCACGTCAACACGCTCTATCCCGACGATTTCGTCTGCCTGCTGGGCAACCACGAACAGATGCTGGTGCAGTTTCTGCGCGACCCCGAGGCGCAGGGCGACCGCTGGCTGGCCTTCGGCGGGCTGCAGACGTTGCAAAGCTACCGGGTGCGCAAGGACGCGCAGACCTCGATGTCCGACGTCCGCGACCAGCTTGCCGAGGCCATGGGCGACGACCTGATCGAGTGGCTCGAGCGGCTTCCCCTGCATTGGCAATCCGGCAACGTCGCGGTCACGCATGCGGGCGCTGATCCGGCGCTGCCGATCGCGGACCAGCCGCGCCGGAACCTGATCTGGGGGCACCCGGATTTCGCGACCACGCCGCGCGAGGACGGCGTCTGGGTCGTGCACGGACACACGATCGTCGAGACGCCGCAGGTCCAGAACGGCCGAATCGCCATCGACACCGGCGCCTACGTCACCGGACGCCTGACCGCCGCGCTGGTCTACGACGGCGGGGTCGAGTTCATCTCGACCCGCGACTGACGCATGCGTAAAGGGCTCATGTCCTGTGGCACATTGGGCACGGAAACCCCGAAAATCCCGGAAGTGACCGCGCCTGCCTCCGAGTCGTTGCCGGTTTCCGGTAAACTGTCGATAAAGTGCCCGACGGTCCGCCACTGGCGAACCCGACGCGCGGTGCGCCGCGCGGACAGATCATGGTGCGGCGGGCCCGCACCGGCCCGCCTGCAATGGATGCGGCGAGGCATTCGAACGACAAGGTTAGGATGGCGGTGATGAACAAGGCAGGCAGAGACAGTCGACTTCGGGTCAACGCGCCGCGCGCGATGGCCGTAGCGATGGCGCTGGCGGTGGCCGGATGCGGCGTCACGTACAAGAGCCCGTCGGTCAGGACGGTCGCCGAGGGTGCGGTCGTCGACGTGGTTCCGCTGACACCGACCGAGGTGGCGCGCGCCAACCGCACGCCCTATTCGCCGCTATCGCTGCCGAACGCGTTCTTCGCGAACGCCGATTTCGGCCAGTCCGCCACGGGCGGCTCGGCGCTTCCGGCGATGCCCTACGTCCCCGACGAGCAGCGCGAGTCGCTCGACCTGCGCCCGCTGCCCTCGGTCCAGCCGCCGCCCTACCGCATCGGCGTGGGCGACGTCGTCCTGCTGGCCACCCGGGGCGCCGCCTCGACGGTCGAGCAGCTGTCGGGTCTTCTGGCGGCGCAGAACCAGCGGCAGGGCTACACCGTCCGCGACGACGGCACGATCGCCATCCCCGAGATCGGCACGATCGACATCGGCGGCCTGACCGTCCAGGAGGCCGAGGACCGCGTGTTCGAGACGCTGGTCTCCAACCAGATCGACCCGTCCTTCAGCCTTGAGGTGGCCGAGTTCAACTCGAAGCGCGCCACGGTCGGCGGCGCGGTGGGACAGACCACGATCGTTCCGATCGGCCTCAGCACCGTGACCCTGCGCGACGCGCTGACCGCCGCCGGTGGCCTGACCGTCGCGGACGAGGAATTCGCGTCGGTCCGCGTCTATCGCGACGGCACGCTGTACCAGATTCCCGTCGAGATGCTGCTGGACGAGCCATCGCTGGGCAACGCGCCGCTGCTCGACGGCGACGCGGTCTACGTCGATACCAGCTACGATCTCAACCGCGCGCTGCAATTCTACCAGTCGCGGCTCGACGTGATCGCGCGCCGCGAAGCCACGCAGTCGGCCGCGCTCAGCCGCCTGCAGGCCGAGATCGGCCGCCGCCGCGCCGCGCTGGACGAAGAACGCACGCTGTTCCAGACGCGCACATCGCTGGACGCGGTCGAGCGTGAATACGTCTACCTCGTCGGCGAAGTGAACAACCAGTCGCGCTTCGCGCTGCCCTACGGGCATACCGCGTCGCTGGCCGACGTGCTCTACGACCAGGGCGGCTTCAACACCGAGACCGGCGACCCGTCGCAGATCTACGTGCTGCGCGACGGCGCCTACGAGGGCCGCGGCAGCCGCGTGATCGCGTACCACCTCGACGCAGCCAACATCGTCCAGATGATGAACGCGACCGAGTTCGAGATGCGCCCGCGCGACATCGTCTTCATTGAGGAGCAGCCGATCACCAAGTGGAACCGCGCGCTGCAGCAGTTCTTCCCCGTGCTGATCCGCGAGGCGACCACCGCCGGCTGAGCGCGGCCGGATAGCCAGACCTGCCGGACCCCGGCCTCGCATCCCGAGGCCGGGGTCCCTCTTTTTGTGCCGGCCGCTCAGTCGTGCGGACGTGGTGCCTTGCGGCGCGCGGGCCGCATGTCTGGGGCGGCCAGATCGGGCCACGAGGCCGCCAGCCACTTGCCCGATGCCATCCGCCGTTGAACACGGGCGCGGTGCGCCTCGGGCGACAACGGTTTCTTGCGGCGGTGGCGGTGCGTGTTGCAGTACCAGCAGGCGGCAACGATGTTGTCGGCGGTGTTTCCGCCGCCTTCGCATCGCGGACGCAGGTGCTCGGCGGTGCAGCGCAGGGGGCTAGGCCCAGCCTGGGTGGTGCAATCGGGCGCGGCGCTGCCGTCCCACATAGGAAGGCTGCAATAGTGACAGCGGCCGCCCTGTTCGATCATCTTCCGACGGCGGAGGGATTTCAGGGTTTTCATGATAGCGAGCCTTTTTCAGCTTTATGAAAAAAGCGAACGCGCGGCGTCTTAAAGGACGCTCCCCGGACGGAAGTGAAGTCTCGCGCGGTAACCCGACGTGATCGTGGTTTCGCAGTCCGGAAACGACATCCTTGGCTTGGGCTTCGGACGTGACGAGCCATCGGCTCGATCAAGGCGTGAAAACACTCTTCGCGATGAAGATGCTGCCCAATACGATGTGCGTCGTCAATGCCGCGGAGACACGAGAGAAACGAAAAAGGGCCGCCGAAGCGGCCCACTCATCCGGAAGACGCCGAAGCGATCCTTCGGAAAGTCGTTTGTCTGGTCAGGAGCCGGCGCGCTTCGCCACGACGGACAGCGTCCGCCAGAAGATCCACAGCTCGAGCAGGAAGCTGGTGTTGGCGATGTAGAACAGGTCCGCCTGCACCTTCCGACGCGTCGCCTCGATCCCCACGGCATAGCCCAGTTCGGTCTGCGCAAGCCCGCTGATTCCCGGCCGAACCATGTGGCGGGCCCGGTAGCCCGGGATCTCGCGGACGTAGCGGCGGGCGTGGCTGAAGTAGTCCGGACGCGGGCCGATCAGGCTCATGTCGCCGCGCAGCACGTTGAGGATCTGCGGCAGCTCGTCGATCCGGCTCTTGCGCATGAATCGCCCGAGCGGGGTGATCCGCTCTTCGTCCAAGGGGCCGTCCGCGCCGCGCGCGACTCGGTCGGCGGGGCGCATGCTGCGGAACTTGATCGCCTTGAACGGCTTGCAGTTGCGGCCCATGCGCGTCTGCACGAAGAACAGCGGCCCCTGGTTGTGGAACGGGTTAAGCATCAGCAGCGTCACCGCGCAGATAACGAGAAGGGGCAGAAGAAGAAGGCTCACGACGAGGTCGAAAGCCCGTTTGCACCCGAAGAAGACTCGACGACGCGGGCGAGCCTGATCCAGCGGCATCGCGTCCCGAAAATGGTCCTGAGCAGCAGCCAAATCGTACATTTCATCCTCACATCGCCCATCGGGAGCAAATTAAAACAATTTTATAAAAGTACTTATGGGTTACCTCCGCGGACAGCGGGATGTCAATTGACCCGCCCGCGGCCGGCGACGGATTCTTAATACAAGATTAATTTGACGGTTTTTTGATGAATATGCCAGCACGACGATCACGGCATGGATGAGCTTGTCGGTGCGTTCGCCCAGGTATCGCTGGCCCCGAGGCCGCTCTACAGCGCCTCGCCGTTCTCGAAGTCACGGCGGGGGAACTGCAGGACGAACCGGTAAGAATCTGCCGATTCAATGACTTCGGACTGCCCGTGCAACTGCTGTTCGAACGCCCGGATCAGGCGCGCACCCAGCCCGTCGCCGGCGGATTGCGATTCGTCGGCGGCCGTGCCCATGCTGGCGCCCTTGGTGTTTTCCACCGTCAGGATCACCTGGCCGGCCTCGTCGTGCGCCAGGTCGACCTCGATTCGCGCAGATCCGTCCGGTCGCCGGCCGACATACTTCACCGCGTTGGTGACCGTCTCGGCGACCAGCATGGACAGCGGCACGGCCTGGTCGGGGTACAGATCGACCGGGTCCAGCCGCGTCACCACGTCCATTCGGCGCTGCGCGGGACTGCCGCCGGCCAGGTCCTGCACCAGCGTCTCGATCATGTCGGCGGCCTGCACCGTGGTCATCTCGGGGCTCGAGTAGAGCGTGCGGTGCATGGTGGCGAGACCGCGCACGCGGTTACGCAGGCTGTCGAGGACGCGCCGCGCCTCGGGCGTGCGGGCGTTGCGCGCCTGCATGTTCATGATCGAGCCGATGAGCTGCAGGTTGTTCTTCACCCGGTGGTGCACTTCCTTCAGCAGCACCTCCTTGTCGCGCAGGTCCTGCTCCTGCTTGGCCTCGGCCTGCGCCAGCAGCAGCACCATGCGGTTGAAGGCGCGCTCGGTCTCGCGCAGCTCCTCGGGCGGGTTCTCGAGCTCGATCCGGCCGCCGCGCAACTCGCCCAGGGCCAGCTGCCGCATCGCGCTGCGCAGGGCGGTGATGTGGCGGATCACCAGCCGCTGCAGGCCGAAATAGGCGACGATCGTGCCCATCATCCACATCAGGATCGGGAAGATCAGCGGCGCCATCGTCGCCGCGGTCCAGTCCTGCCCCAGCGCGTCGCGCCGCGGCCAGCTGCCCACCAGCGCGGCCTGACCGTCGATCATGCGGCTGACGGCAAAGACCCGCGTTTCGCCGTTGCCGGCCGGGGCCTCGAACGTCGCGCCCTGAAGCTCGAACAGCGTCTCGGCCGACATGTCCCGCGGCAGGTATCCGCCGTTGCCGGGGCTTTCGTGCGACGATGCGATGACGACTCCGTCGCGGGCGACCACGGCCAAGCGCAGGCTGTCGCCGGTCGCGCGCTGCGAGGTCTCGATCAGCGCCTCGGCAATCTGCAGCGGGATCGACAGCGACATGAAGCCGGCCACCGCGCCGCGTTCGCGCACCGCGCGTTTCACGCGGATGACCGGCGTGCCGAAGCTTTCGCTGGCCGGCCGGATCGAGATCTCGACCTCGGCGGATTGAATCGTCGTGTCGATGCGCGGCGCGCCGGTAGGCACGCGGCCGGACTGGCACAACAGCCGCCCGTCGGGCGCGTAGAACTGCGCCAGAAGGAAGTTGCCGTCGGATTCGATGAACCGGTCGAGCGCGCTGCGGCAGGCGTCGGCCGTCATGCCGACAACTGCGTCACCCAGTGCCTGCGCCGCACCGGCCGCGCGCTGGATCAGCTCACGCTCCAGCGTGCCGGCGGCGACCGTGCGCTCCATCAGCGTGGCGCGGTTGCGCTCGCGCGCCTCCTCCAGCACCTCGCCGGTCTGGTACAACGAGATCACGCCCAACGGGAAAAGCGCGAGGGTCAGCAGCGCCATCAGCTGGACCGGCATGCTGCGCAGGAACGTCCTGACGCGCACCCCCGCCCCCCGTGGACTCACGCTGCGCTCGGATTTGACGCCACGATTCCCGAGGTCACCTGATCCGTCGCCTCCAGCGCATCCCCTTCGTCGAGCTGCATCAGCTCGGCCAGCCGCGTGCGCGCGCGGTTCACCCGGCTTTTCACCGTGCCGACGGCGACGCCGCAGGTGGCTGCCGCCTCCTCGTACGAGAACCCGCTGGCGCCGACCAGGATCAGCGCCTCGCGCTGCTCCTCGTTGAGCTTGTTGAACGCGGTGTTGAAGTCATTCATCTGCAGCCGCCCGTCGTGGTCGGGCTTTTGCGCCAGGCTGTCGGACATGACGTTGTCGACATCCTCGACCTCGCGCCGGCGGCGGCGGTAATGCGAATAGAACGTGTTGCGCAGGATCGTGAACAGCCAGGCGCGCATGTTGGTGCCGCGCTCGAACTTGTCCATGTTGGTCCACGCCTTGACCAGCGCGTCCTGCACCATGTCGTCGGCCAGCGAACCATTGCGCGTCAACGAGATGGCGAAGGCGCGCATCGCGCCCAGATGCTCGACGATCTCGTCGCGCGGGTCGCGGGCCTCGCTGCGGTCAGTCATCTTTGCGGGACTCCTCGGACTCGCAGGCGGACCCGCCCGCGCCTCCGGATTTGCGGAGCCGCATGAGAAGTTCGTGGAAACGATCGGGGACGTCCTCGTTCAACACATCGTCGTACGCGCGCTTGAGGTTACGGTCGATCTGCGATTGAAGTCTTGATGAGCTGTTCTGTTGCGTCATGTTGAAGGCAATGCCGATCTCCGGGTTTTTCACCGCGCGGAACCAAACTCCCGCGATGCGCTTCGGTTCCATACCTATACGAAAAAACAGGAAAGACGAGATGAGCGACGAAAATTCCAATGATCTGGCCGCGGAGGTTGCAGAAAACCTACCCTACCTGCGTCGGTATGCCCGCGCCCTGACCGGCTCGCAAGCGCGTGGCGACACCTACGCCATGGCCGCTCTCGAGGCGATCCTGGACGACCCCGCGGCCTATCACCGCTCGCTGGGCGCAAAGCCTGCGCTGTTCAAGGTGTTCCACACGATATGGTCGACGCTGGGCGGCTACATGGACGACGAGGAAACCGGCCTGACCGGCAAGGCGCAGCGCCACCTGGCCAAGCTGACCTCGAACACGCGCGAGGCGCTGCTGCTCTACACGATCGAGGACATGGACCACGACGACATCGCGGCGATCATGGACATTCCCCGCGATGAGGCCGCGTCGCTGGTCGACATCGCCTTCGAGGAGATGGCCAAGTCGGTCGCCGGCAAGGTGATGATCATCGAGGACGAGGCGATCATCGCCGTCGACCTCGAAGGGATCGTGGCCGAGATGGGTCACCGCATCACCGGCACCGCCAGCACCGAGCAGAACGCCGTCTCGCTGGCCGATCAGGAAAAGCCCGACCTCATCCTGTCGGACATCCAGCTTGCGGACAATTCCAGCGGCATCGACGCGGTGAACCGCATCCTGGACAAGCACGGCAACATTCCGGTGGTCTTCATCACCGCCTACCCCGAGCGTCTGCTGACGGGCGAGGGGCCGGAACCGGCCTTCCTGATCTCGAAGCCCTACAAGGAAGACCAGGTGCGGTCTGCGGTCAGCCAGGCGATGTTCTTCTCGTCGACCGAGACCCTGCGGGCCTGACCGCCCAACTCTGCCCCGCGCGGCGTCCGTGGCGCCCGCGGGGTCGGGACAGGGCCCGCGTCAGCCCCGTCCCAGGTCGTCGTCGTCCCGTTCGTCGCGCTCGTTCCGCTGCGCCGCGCGCAGAACGAAGGACGTCCCCAGCACGACGAGGAAGAAGTAGAACAGTATTTCCGCGATGTCGGCCGTCTCGCCGGCAACTCCGCCGAACGCGAACAGGGCCGACACGACAGCGGCCATGACGAAGATGGCGCTCCAGTAAAGCATGTTTAAAATCCCTTTGCAGTTCAGCTTGAACAACCCTGCTGCGCGGGCACCGTTCCCGATTCGGCCGCGACAAATCGTTCAAGTTTTCGCGCGCTCGCCGCGGGGTTGAGCGGCGGTGCGGCCGCTCCCGGGAACCCGGTGCGAAAGTGCGGGGTTGGCCGGTCATGACGCGATCGCAAGACCCCTTTCCCCCGCTGCCCGGCACCGGCCGCGCCTGCGGCATCGAGATCGAGCTGGCCGGCCTGACCGAGATGCAGGTTGCCCGGATAGCGCGCGACAGGCTCGGCGGCCGGATCGAGCGCGAGGCGCCTCATGTGGTGGCCCTGCACGACAGCGAATTGGGCAAGCTCCGCATCGAGCTCGACACCGCGCTGCGCAAACTGGGTGGCGGGCGGCTAGTCCAGCAGGGCCTAGACGCGCTGCGCGGCGTGATCCCGGTCGAGATCGTGACCGAGCCGCTGGATGCGGCCTCGGTCGCCACGCTCGACACGCTGCGCGAGGATCTGCGCGCGGCCGGCGCGCTGGGGTCGCGACACGGCGTATTGCTGGGCTTCGGGGTGCACCTGAATCCGGCGCGCGCCGGCAGCGATGCGCGCGTCATCCGCATCGCCCGCGCCTACGCGCTGCTCGAGGACTGGCTGCGCGCGCGCCGCCACATCGACGTTACCCGCCGCATCCTGCCCTTCGTCGACCCGTGGCCGTCGTCGCTGGTCGACGATCTGGTCGACGCGCCGCCGGACACGATCGAGGGGCTGGCGCGCCTCTATGCGCGGCACACGCAAAGCCGCAACCACGGGCTGGACCTGCTGCCACTGCTGCACGACGCGGTGCCCGACGCCTACGCCGCGATCTTTCCCAAGGCCGCCGACATCGGCGGCCG
>NZ_JBELMH010000024.1:22584-26033 GCF_042096055.1 Citreimonas sp.
CGGTGCCCGACGCCTACGCCGCGATCTTTCCCAAGGCCGCCGACATCGGCGGCCGCCCCGCCTACCACTTTCGCCTGCCCGATTGCCGCATAGACGAAGCGGGGTGGAGCCTGTCCGAACCGTGGGACGACTGGCTGGCGGTCGAACGGCTGGCCGACGATCCCGCCACCACCGCCGCGCTGTCCAAGGAGTGGCGAGCGCACCGCGCCGTCACGCTGGAATCCCGCGGCGAATGGGCGCGTCGCGCGGGCGCCGTACTCAGCGACGGCGCGGCGGCATGAGCAGGCCCGTCATCGCCGTGACTACCTCGCAGCGCTCGGGCTGGCGGATCTTTCCGCTGGTCGCGTTGAACGTCTGGCTGGCGGGCGGCCGTGCCGTGCGCTGGGGCGTCGGCCGCGCCGCCGACCTGCCCTCGGTCGACGGGCTGATCATCGGCGGCGGCGACGACATATCGCCCACGCTCTACGGCCAGACCCTGCGCGTGGCGGCGCGGCTGGATGCCCGCCGCGACGAGCTGGAACGCCGCCTCGCCGAAGAGGCGCTGCAGCAGGGCGTGCCGGTGCTGGGCATCTGCCGCGGCGCGCAGATGCTGAACGTCGCGCTGCACGGCACGCTGGAACAGGACATCTGGGCGCGGCTCAACCGGCGCAAGGTCACCACGATCCTGCCCAAGCGCACCGTGCACGTCGCACCCCGGACGCACCTGTCCCGGATCGCGGGCGACGCGCCGATGCGCGTCAACGCGCTGCACAGTCAGGCCGTGGACGAACTGGGGCTCGGCATGCGGGTCTGCGCCCGCGACGAACACGGCATGGTGCAGGCGGTCGAGCGCACCAGCCCGCCTTTCGCGCTGGGCGTGCAATGGCACCCCGAACACCTGTTCTACGCCCGTCGGCAGCGCGCCCTGTTCCGCGCGCTGGTCGAGGCCGCGCAGGACGGCCGCCAGCGCGACCCGGCAACCTCGCGCCGCCTGCGTCGCGCACGCCCGCGCGGCGCTTGATCCTTCGGCGCGCCCCGCTAGCTGGCGCGCCATGAACACCGCATTGATCATCGGCGACAGCGGCGGCATCGGCGGCGCGCTGGGACGCGAACTGCGCGACCGCGGCGTCGCCGTCACCGGGCTGTCGCGCTCGGAAAACGGCCTCGACGTCACCGACGAGGGCAGCGTCGCCGCCGCACTCGAGCCGCTCGATGGCCCCTTCGACCTGATCTTCGTCGCCACGGGCGCGCTCGAGATCGACGGCCACGAGCCGGAAAAGGCGCTGCGCGACCTCACCGCCGACGGGTTGATGAACCAGGTCGCGCTGAACGCGCTGGGCCCGGCGCTGGTGCTGAAGCATGCCCAGCGCCTGCTGCCCCGGCGCGAGCGGGCTGTCTTCGCCGCGCTGTCCGCGCGTGTTGGCAGCATCGGCGACAACCGCATGGGCGGCTGGTATGCCTACCGCACCGCCAAGGCCGCGCTGAACCAGCTGATGCACGGCGCCGCGGTCGAATTGGCGCGCAGCCACCGCCACCTCTGCGTCGCCTGCCTGCATCCCGGCACCGTCCAGACCGCCTTCACCGAGAAGTACCTGGGCCGGCACCCCTCGGTCCCGGCGGACGAGGCGGCGAAACGCTTGGCCGACGTGCTCGACCGCCTCACGCCCGAACACACCGGCGGGTTCTACGACTACGCGCTGAAGGAAATCCCGTGGTAGGCCGCCTGATCCTGATCCTCGGCGACCAGTTAACCGAACACATCGCCGCCCTGCGCGAGGCCGACAAGTCGCGCGACGTGGTCGTCATGGCCGAGGTCCGGGACGAGGCCACCTATGTCCGCCACCACCCCAAGAAGATCGCGCTGATCTTCGCCGCCATGCGCAAGTTCGCCGCCCGCCTGCGCGACGACGGCTGGGACGTGCGCTACACCGAGTACGATGACACCGACAACGCCGGCAGCATCGTGGGCGAGCTCTTGCGCCGCGCCGAACAGACCGGCGCGACCGAGGTGATCGCCACCGAACCCGGCGACTGGCGCCTGATCGAGGCGCTGACCCACGCGCCAATCAAGGTCCACCAGCACGAGGACGACCGCTTCATCGCCTCGCACAAGGTGTTCGAACGCTGGGCCAAAGACCGCAAGAGCCTGCGGATGGAGTATTTCTACCGCGAGATGCGCAAGGCGACCGGCCTGATGATGGACGGCGACGACCCCGCCGGCGGCCAGTGGAACTTCGACCACGACAATCGAGCGGCGCCGCCGAAGCGGATCGACTATTCCGGCCCCATGCGCTTCACCCCCGACGAGACGGTCGAGGCGGTGCTGGATCTCGTCGAGGCCGAGTTCGGCTCGAACTTCGGGCAGGCGCGCCCCTTCTGGTTCGCGACCGACCACGGCCAGGCGCGCCAGCACCTGGCGCATTGGGTGAAGAAGGGCCTGCCCGACTTCGGCACCTACCAGGACGCCATGCTGACGGGCGAGCGGTTCCTCTATCACTCGTTCATCGCGCTCTACATGAACATCGGCCTACTCGACCCGCGCGAGGTCTGCGAGGCGGTCGAGCAGGCCTGGCGCGACCGCCATGCGCCGATCAACGCGGCCGAGGGCTTCATCCGCCAGATCATCGGCTGGCGCGAATACATGCGCGGGCTCTACTACCATGGCGGGCCGGACTACCTCGACAGCAACGTGCTGAAGCACGACCGCGACCTGCCCGACCTCTACTGGGGCGCCGAGACGAAGATGCGCTGCCTGTCCGAAACCGTCGCCCAGACGCGGGACGAGGCCTATGCCCACCACATCCAGCGCCTGATGGTGACGGGCAACTTCGCGCTGCTCGCGGGCGTGGCACCCCGGCAGGTGCACGACTGGTACCTCGCCGTCTACGCCGACGCCTTCGACTGGGTGATGGCCGGCAACACGATCGGCATGACGCAGTTCGCCGATGGCGGGCTGGTCGCGTCCAAGCCCTACGTGTCCTCGGGCAACTACATCGCCAAGATGTCAGATTACTGCGGCCACTGCGCCTACAAGGTGAAGGACAAGACCGGCCCGGATGCCTGCCCGTTCAACCTGCTCTTCTGGCACTTCATGGACCGCCACCGCGACCGCTTCCAGAACAACCCGCGCATGGCGCAGATGTATCGCACCTTCGACCGCATGAACGACGACAAGCGCGAGACCGTGCTGCGCGAGGCGGGCGCGTTCCTCGACAAGCTCGACGCGGGCGAGACGGTCTAGACCGGCGCCTAGTCGGCGGGCGCCGGCTCTTCCCCGGCGTCCGGCGCTGCGTCTTCCGCGTCCGGCGCGTCGGGCGTCTCGGGCGCCGGCGCCGCGTCGTCGGCGGTGCCGCCGTCGTCCGTGCGCTCGACCAGCGCGCCGTTGACCCATTCGCCGCGCGTCTCCTCGCCGCTAGCGTAGCGCATCGTGCCGCTGCCCTGCCGGCGGCCGGCCTCGAACGTGCCCTCGT
>NZ_JBELMH010000024.1:26133-34068 GCF_042096055.1 Citreimonas sp.
GCGTAGCGCATCGTGCCGCTGCCCTGCCGGCGGCCGGCCTCGAACGTGCCCTCGTAGACGTCGCCGTTGGCGTAGGTCGCGACGCCCTCGCCCTCGATCTCGCCGTCGCGCCATTCCCCGGTGTAGGAGAATCCGCTCGCCATGGTGATCGTGCCCTGGCCGTGCCGCTCTCCGTCCTGGAAATCGCCCTGGTAGACGGTGCCGTCGGGGTGCGTGGAAGTCCCTTCGCCCTCGCGCGCGCCATCGACCCATTCGCCTTCGTAGCGGTAACCGTCGGGATAGGTCAGCACGCCGAAACCGTGGTTTTGCGCGCTGCGGAACCCGCCCTGGTAGACCAGCCCGCTGGGGTAGGTGGCGATGCCCTCGCCCTCGATCACGCCGTCGACCCAGTCGCCCTCGTAGGTGGCGCCGTCGGGATAGGTGATCTTGCCCACGCCGTTCGCCAGGCCATCCTGGAATGCGCCCTCGTAGACCGAGCCGTCGGGATAGGTCACGCGGCCCTGGCCCTCGATTTGGCCCTCGACCCAGTTGCCCTCGTAGACGTAGCCGTCGGCGCCCTCGAAGCGGCCCTGGCCGTGGCGCTGGTCGTTCTCGAAGGCGCCTTCGTAGATTTCGCCGTTGGCGTACATGACCCGGCCCTGGCCCTGCTTGCGGCCGCCGGCAAGCTCGCCCTCGTAGACGTCGCCGTTTGGCTGGGTCAGCCGGCCTTCGCCGTCCATCTGGTCGTCGCTCCAGGTGCCTTCGTACACAAGGTTGTCGGGGCTCGTCATCTTTCCGGCGCCCGAGCGCGCGCCGTCCGACACGCGGCCCTCGTAGACCCAGCCGTCCGGATAGGTGATCGTCGCCTCGCCTTCCTTGACGCCGTTGACCCACATCCCGTCATAGACGTAGCCCGAAGGCGCCGTCAGCACCCCGCTTCCATGAGGCATCCTGTTGCGGAACGACCCTTCGTAGCGCGAGCCGTCGGCGTATTCCGCGACGCCCTGTCCGGTGATCTTGCCGTCCAGCCACTGGCCCTCGTAGGTGCCGCCGTAGGCAAAGACGATGCGGCCCATCCCCTCGGGCTTGCCCTTGGCGAACTGCCCCTCGTAGACCGACCCGTCGGGGAACCGCGCGACGCCCTGGCCGCGGATCTCGCCCTCGACCCAGTCGCCGGTATATTCGTAGCCGTTGGGCAGCCGGTAGGTGCCGGTGCCGTGCTGCAGCCCGTCCTGGAACGTGCCCTCGTAGACGCCGCCGTCGTCGTATTCCTTGGTCTGGATGTCGTCGTCCTGCGCCTGCGCCGCGCCTGCCAGCGCCACGAGGACCGCGAAGATGCCTGCCGTTCTCATGCCTTCATGCCCGCCCGTTTTTCGGGGATCGCTCGGTCGCCGACGGTAAAGGAGCGGGCCGCACGGGGCAACGGCTTATCCCCCGCCTCTGTCGC
This sequence comes from Citreimonas sp., assembly GCF_042096055.1. Taxonomy (NCBI): domain Bacteria; kingdom Pseudomonadati; phylum Pseudomonadota; class Alphaproteobacteria; order Rhodobacterales; family Roseobacteraceae; genus Citreimonas; species Citreimonas sp. The sequence goes on from NZ_JBELMH010000024.1 coordinate 27,560, forward strand.
GGGCGTTACCGGCTTCCCCTCGGGCACCCGTCTGCTATGTGGGTGCGCGGACGAACCGATGACCCGGGAAGGATATCATGGCCGACCGCCTCCGCATGACGCTGGCGCAGCTCGACCCGGTGGTGGGCGACCTGCGCGGCAACGCCGACAAGGCGCGCGACGCCTGGGCGCAAGGCCGCGAGGCCGGCGCCGATCTCGTGGCGCTGCCTGAGATGTTCGTGACCGGCTACAACCCGCAGGACCTGACGCTGAAGCCCGCCTTCCACGCCGCCGCCATCGAGACGGTCGAGCAGCTGGCCCGCGATTGCGCGGACGGCCCGGCGCTTGCCATCGGCGGGCCGTGGGTCGAGGGCACGCGCCTCTACAACGCCTACCACATCTGTTCCGGCGGCCGGGTCGTGGCGCGCGTGCTCAAGCACCACCTGCCCAACGACCTCGTGTTCGACGAGAAGCGCATCTTCGACAGCGGCCCGGTCACCGGCCCCTACGCTTTGGGCGGCGTGCGCATCGGCTCTCCGGTGTGCGAGGACGCCTGGCACGACGACGTGGCCGAGACCCTGGCCGAGACCGCGGCCGAGATCCTGCTGGTGCCCAACGGCTCGCCCTATTACCGCGACAAGCAGGAGGTCCGGCTGAACCACATGGTCGCCCGCGTGGTCGAGACCGGGCTGCCGCTGGTCTACCTCAACATGACCGGCGGGCAGGACGACCAGGTGTTCGACGGCGGCTCGTTCGTGCTCAACCCCGGTGGCCGGGTGGCGGTGCAGCTTCCGGTGTTCGAGGAATGCATCGCCCACGTCGACTTCACCCGCACAGACGACGGCTGGCGCGCCGAGCCGGGCGATTTCACCCCGCATCCCGACGCGTGGGAACAGGACTACGCCGCGATGGTCCACGGCCTGCGCAGCTATTGCGCCAAGACCGGCTTCGGCAAGGTGCTGCTGGGCCTGTCGGGCGGCGTCGATTCCGCGCTTGTGGCCGCCATCGCCGTCGACGCGCTGGGCGCCGACAACGTGCGCTGCGTCATGCTGCCGTCGGAATACACCTCGCCCGCCTCGCTGGCGGATGCCGAGGCCGTCGCCAAGGCATTGGGCTGCCGCTACGACTACGTGCCGATCGACGCCGGGCGCGACGCGATCACCGCGACGCTCGCCCCGCTGTTCGAGGGGCGCGATGCCGACCTGACCGAAGAGAACATCCAGTCCCGCCTGCGCGGCCTGCTGCTGATGGCGCTGTCCAACAAGTTCGGCGAGATGCTCCTGACCACCGGCAACAAGTCCGAGGTCGCCGTGGGCTACGCCACGATCTACGGCGACATGGCCGGCGGCTACAATCCGATCAAGGACCTCTACAAGACCCGCGTGTTCCAGACCTGCCGCTGGCGCAACGCCAACCACCGCGCCTGGATGATGGGCCCCGACGGGCCGGTGATGCCCGACGGCGTGATCTCGAAACCGCCCTCGGCCGAGCTGCGCGCCGACCAGAAGGACAGCGATTCACTGCCCGACTATCCGGTGCTCGACGCGATCCTGACCATCCTCGTGGACCGCGACGGCGACGTCGCCGATTGCGTCGATGCGGGCTTTGCCGAGGCCGACGCGCGCAAGGTCGAAAGCCTGCTCTATGTCAGCGAGTACAAGCGCTTCCAGTCCGCGCCGGGCACGCGCCTGACCAGGCGCGCCTTCTGGCTCGACCGACGCTATCCCATCGTGAACCGCTGGCGCAGCGCGTAGCCCGGGCGCGGCTTACTCCCACCAGCGGTCGATGGTGGCGATGTCGTCGTCGGACCATCCGAAATGGTGCGCGAATTCATGCACCGTGACGTGGGCCACGAGGTCGGGCAGATCGACGTCGCCCCGGTCGCGCCATTCCGCCAGGATCGGCTTGCGGAACAGCCAGACCGTATCGGGGTAGGGCGCCGGGTCGGCGAAGGATTTGTGCGTCATCGGGACGCCATCGTAGAGCCCGGTCAGGTCCAGCGGATCGTCGATCCCCAGCTCGTCCAGCATCGCGTCGTCGGGCCAGTCCTCGACGCGCACCAGAACTTCGGCGGCGGCCTTGGCGAAGGGCGCCGGGAAGCTCTCGATGGCGGTGCGCGCCATGGCATGGAAGGCCGCCGCGTCGGTCTTGGTCATGGCAGCTCTCTGTCCAGCGGGCGGACCATCAGCGGCTCGTGGATCGCGCCGTCGGGGTGCAGCACGGACGAGAACAGCACCACCCGGTCCAGCAGGTACGGCCCCAGCCGCGCGCCCAGCAGCGCCTGCAGGCAGCCCGACGCATCGGCCCGCCCCGGCAGCCGCGTCAGCGTCACGTGCGGGCGGAAACGGCGGCGTTCCGGCACCAGGCCCGCGCCGCGCAGCCTGCCGCGCAGGCGGTCGTGCAACTCGAACAGCGGCGCGCCCGCATCGGCCTCGAGCGCGACCGCCTGCCCGTGCCGGCCGCCGTAGATCGCGGGGCCGGCCAGCGCGGTGCTGACCGCCGGCGCGCGCAGACCGTCCAGCGCGTCATGCGCGGCCTCGGCCTCTTCGGCGTCGCACTCGCCCAGGAAGGCCAGCGTCAGGTGCAGGTTGTCCGCGTCCACCATCCGCCCCTTGGGCATGCGCGACTGCAGCGCGCCGATGTCGTCCAGCGCCTCGTCCGGCAGGGGCAGCGCGATGAACAGCCGCATCTACAGCGCCGTGATCACGCAGCGCGGCAGGAAGGCGTCGAAATCCTCGCGCCGGCACAGCTCGGTCCCCGGCGTGACCACCGCGGCCGAGGCCGCCGCCGCGCCGTAGCGCAGCGCCTCGTCCGGGCTCTCGCCCGCTGCCAGCGCCATCACCATGCCCCCGACGAAGCTGTCGCCCGCACCCACCGCGCTGACCACCGGCGCCTTGGCGGCCGTGACGTGGCAGCGCCCCTCGGGGCCGGCCATCACGTTGCCGTCCGCGCCGCGCGCGATCACGACCGTTTCCGCCGCACCGCCGACGCGCAGGCGCTCGGCGAAATCGGCGGTGTCGGTGCGCGTGGGCAGCGGGTGGCCGGCCAGCGCCTCGGCCTCGGCCCCGTCCATGCGCAGCACGCAGGGCGCCGGCGGCGTGCCCGCGGCCAGTTCCACCAGCGCGGGCCCCGACGTGTCGACCACAACCCGCCGGCCAGGCCCCAGCGCGCGCACGAATTCCGTCACGTACCCCGCCGGCGCTCCCGGCGGCTGGCTGCCCGACAGCACCACGTAGGCGTCCGGATCGGCGGCCTCGTCCACGGCGCCCACCGCGGCGCCCAGCGTGCCCTCGTCCCAGTCGGGTCCCGGCAGCACGAAGCGGTATTGCGCGCCGCCCGCATCCGTCACCGCCAGGCTGAAGCGCGTCTCGCCCGGCGACAGGATCGGCACCACGTCCAGCCCCTCGTCGTCCAGCAGCGCGGCCAGCCGCTCGCCCGTGGGACCGCCCAGCGACACCAGCGCGCGGGACACACCGCCGAGCTTGGCGATGGCGCGGCTGACATTGACGCCGCCGCCGCCGGGATGCGCCTCGGGCGCGCTCAGCCGCAGCTTTGGGCCGGGCTCCACCCGGTCGGTATGCGCGCCCAGATCCAGCGCCGGGTTGAGCGTCAGGGTCACGATCTGCGTCATATGGCCTCCTTCGCGGATTGCGGGACAAGCACGGCGGCAAGCGTGCCACCTGCGTGTCATATGGACAACGCGCGCGCCATGTGAAAGGACCGCGCCGTCAAGGAGGCCCCGATGACCGTCACCCGCTTCGCCCCGTCGCCCACCGGCCTGATCCATGTCGGCAACCTGCGCACCGCGCTGTTCAACCACCTGATCGCGCGCAAGGCCGGCGGCACCTTCATCCTGCGCATCGACGACACCGATCCCGAGCGCAGCAAGGAAGAGTACGTCGACCAGATCAAGCGTGACCTGGAATGGCTGGGTCTGACCTGGGACCGGGTTGAACGCCAGTCCGAGCGCCTCGACCGCTACGCCGAGGCCGCCGACCGCTTCCGCGAGATGGGCCGCTTCTACGAGGCGTTCGAGACCCCGACCGAGCTGGACCTCAAGCGCAAGAAGCAGCTCAACATGGGCAAGCCGCCGGTCTACGACCGCGCCGCGCTGACCCTGTCGGACGACGAGCGCGAGAAACTGCGCGCCGAGCGCGGTGACGGTGTCTGGCGCTTCCGGCTGGACCACGAGCGGATCGAGTGGGAGGACGGCATCCTCGGCCCGATCTCGATCGACGCGGCCAGCGTGTCCGACCCGGTGCTGATCCGCGCCGACGGGCAGGTGCTCTACACCCTCGCCTCGGTCGTGGACGACATCGAGATGGGCGTGACCCACGTGGTGCGCGGCAACGACCACGTCACCAACACCGCCACGCAGATCCAGATGATCCGCGCGCTGGGCGGCACGCCGCCGTCCTTCGCGCACCATTCGCTGCTGACCGGCCCGGCCGGCGAGTCGCTGTCCAAGCGCCTCGGCACCCTGTCGCTGAAGGATCTGCGCGAGCAGGGGGTCGAGCCCGAGGCGCTGCTGTCGCTGATGGCGCGGCTGGGCTCGTCGCAGCCGGTCGAGCTGCGCATGACGCTGGACGAGATCGCCGACGGCTTCGCGCTGGAACAGTTCGGCTCGGCGCCCACGAAGTTCGACGTGAACGACCTGTTCCCGCTGACCGCGCGCAAGCTGCACGCCCTGCCGGTCGAGGCGGTCGCCGACGACATCGCCGCGCTGGGCGTGCCGGCCGACAAGGCCGCGCTGTTCTGGGACGTCACGCGCGAGAACATCACCACGCGCCACGACCTCGCCGGCTGGTGGACGCTGTTCCGCGACGGGGCCGAGCCCGTGGTCGCCGACGAGGATCGCGACTTCGTCGCCCAGGCCTTCGATCTTCTGGGTCAGCCGCCCTACGACGCCGAGACGTGGTCGACCTGGACCGCGCAGGTCAGGGACGCCACGGGCCGCAAGGGCAAGGGCCTGTTCATGCCGCTGCGCAAGGCCGTCACCGGCATGGAACGCGGCCCCGAGATGGCCCACGTCATGCCGTTGCTTCAGGTCAAGCCCGGCCCGCGCTAGGCCGTTCGCTCAGCACCCGGCAGCCCAGCCGCGCCAGCCCGTCGTCGACCAGCGCCCGCTCGGCCGCCGTCAGGGCCTGCGCGCGCGGGTACAGCGGGGCGGCGCGGTCGTTCAGGATCGGCGTCTCCCACCCGGCCGTCGTGTCGAAGAAGGCCTGCGCGCCGTCCTCGCCGTACTCGGCCGCGAATCCCTGCACCACCACGTCGAGATAGCTCATCAGGATCGGGTGCTCGGTGCTGGATGCCAGCTGGTCCTTGGCCGGGATCGCATAGACCGCGATGCGCGACACCGCGCCCGCCTCGTGCACGACCTGCGCGCTGGCGTCGTGGCGGTCGTAGCCTTCCTCGCGCGCGTCGAGCGCCGTCCAGTCGTCGTTCGGCACCGGCGCGATCAGGCCCAGCGTCTCTGCCTCGGGGTCGGGAATCGCCGTCAGGAAGGCCTGCGGCCGGCTGGCGGTGGCGCACCAGGCGCGGCGCCAGCCGGTGATCCGGGCGCGATGGCAGGGGGTGAACACGTGCGTCCGCCGGTTCACCAGCGATCCGTAGCCGAAGAAATAAGGGTGCTTCATGGGCGGCATGAAGGCCCGAAACGCCGGCGGTGTCAAAGGGCCGGGGCGAAATCCGGGGCGCGCTTGAAAGCCCCGGCGCGATCGTCTAGCGTCGCGGCAACCGCGATGGGAGAACCGCAAGGGCAGCCGCCCGACCCGGTGCCGAAGGAGCAACCGCCCCGGAAACTCTCAGGCCCAAGGACCGTCGCGGCAAGAAGACTCTGGAGAGATCCCGGCACGTCCGGGACGCCGAAGGGATAACGATCTCAGGCGACGGGACAGAGGGGGCATGACGCGCGGACGGATTTCGCGCCTGCATGCCCGGACCGCATGGCCGGGACAGAACCGGAGGGGCGCATGGCCGAGGTCGACGAGCTTCAACACACACCGCTGAAGGCGATGCATCGCGCGCTGGGCGCGAAGATGGTGCCGTTCGCCGGTTACGACATGCCGGTGCAGTACCCGCTGGGCGTGATGAAGGAACATCTGCACACGCGCGAGGCCGCCGGGCTGTTCGACGTCAGCCACATGGGCCAGGTGGTGCTGCGCGGCGAGGGCGCCGCCGAGGCGCTGGAAAGCCTGGTGCCGGTCGACGTGGTCGGCCTGCCGGAAGGCCGCCAGCGCTATGCGGTTTTCACCAACGACGACGGCGGGATCGAGGACGACCTGATGATCGCCAACCGCGGCGATCACCTGTTCCTGGTCGTGAACGCCGCGCGCAAGGACGCCGACGTCGCCCGCCTGCGCGACGCGCTCGAACCGAAGGGAATTGCCGTCGAGCTGATCGAGGACCGCGCGCTGCTGGCGCTGCAGGGCCCAAAGGCCGAGGCGGTTCTGGCCGAACACGATGCCGCCGTCGCCGACATGCGCTTCATGGACGTGACCACGCTGACGCTGGGCGGGGCCGAGGCCTGG
>NZ_JBELMH010000024.1:34168-38516 GCF_042096055.1 Citreimonas sp.
ATGGCCCGCGTGGGCCTGCGCCCCGACGGCCGCGCGCCGATGCGCGAGGGCACGCCGCTGTTCGAGACCGAGGACTCGACCGCTCCCGTGGGCGAGGTCACCTCGGGCGGGTTCGGCCCGACCGTGGGCGCCCCGGTGGCCATGGGCTACGTGCCGACGCCGCTGGCGCAGGCCGATACGCGCCTTTGGGGCGAGGTGCGCGGCAAGCGCCTGCCGGTGACGGTGGCGAAGCTGCCCTTCGTCGCCCCGGGCTTCAAACGCTGAGATTCAGGTGATCTGACAGGAGACAGGCATGAAATTCACCGAGGAACACGAATGGCTCGACGCGGGCGACGACAACGTCGTGACCGTCGGCATCACCGCCCACGCGGCCGAGCAGCTGGGCGACGTGGTGTTCGTCGAACTGCCCGAGGTCGGGACCGAGGTGGTCAAGGACGACGAGGTCGTGGTGATCGAGAGCGTCAAGGCCGCGTCGGACATCCTGGCGCCGGTCGACGGCGAGATCGTCGAGGTCAATGACGTGATCGTCGACGAGCCGTCGAAGGTGAACGAGGACCCGGAGGGCGACGCCTGGTTCTTCCGCATCAAGGTCGAGGACCTGTCGGTGCTCGACGACCTGATGGACGAGGCCGCCTACAAGAAGTTCATCGGCGACTGAGCGACGGCGACAGGGGAAGAGGGGGCTCTGCCCCCGGCCCTCCGGGCCTCCCCCGGGATATTTTCAGACCAAAGAAGCGCGCGACGCTGCGAGGAACGGCATGGCATACCAGCCCATCGACTACCTGCCCTACGATTTCGCCAACCGCCGGCACATCGGCCCCTCGCCCGAGGAGATGGCCGAGATGCTGGGCGCCCTGGGCGTCGACAGCCTCGACGCGCTGATCGACCGCACGGTGCCCAGGGGCATCCGGCAGGAGGCGCCGCTGGACTTCGGCAAGCCGTTGTCCGAGCGCGAGCTGCTGCACCGCATGAAGGAGGTCGCGCAGAAGAACACGCCGATGATCTCGCTCATCGGGCAGGGCTATCACGGCACGGTCACGCCGCCGGCGATCCAGCGCAACATCTTCGAGAACCCCGCCTGGTACACCGCCTACACGCCCTACCAGCCCGAGATCAGCCAGGGCCGGCTCGAGGCCTTGCTGAACTACCAGACCATGGTCTGCGACCTCACGGGGCTCGAGATCGCCAACGCCTCGCTGCTGGACGAGGCGACCGCCTGCGCCGAGGCGATGACCATGGCGCAGCGCGTGGCCAAGTCGAAGGCGAAGGCGTTCTTCGTCGACGAGAACTGCCACCCGCAGAACATCGCCGTGATGAAGACCCGCGCCGAGCCGCTGGGCATCGAGGTGGTCGTCGGCAACCCCGACGCGCTGGACGCGGGCGCGGTCTTCGGCGCGATCTTCCAGTATCCCGGCACGCACGGCCATGTCCGCGACTTCACCCCGCAGATCGAGGCGCTGCACGGCGCCGACGCGGTGGGCATCGTCGCCGCCGACCCGATGGCGCTGTGCCTGCTGAAGGAACCGGGCGCCATGGGCGCGGACATCGCCGTGGGCAGCACCCAGCGCTTCGGCGTGCCGCAGGGCTACGGCGGCCCGCACGCCGCCTACATGGCCTGCCGCGAGGCCTACAAGCGCTCGATGCCCGGGCGCATCGTCGGTGTGTCGATCGACAGCCACGGCAACAAGGCCTACCGCCTCGCGCTGCAGACGCGCGAACAGCACATCCGCCGCGAGAAGGCGACCAGCAACGTCTGCACCGCGCAGGCGCTGCTGGCGGTCATGGCCGGCTTCTACGCGGTCTTCCACGGGCCGAAGGGCCTGCGCGCCATCGCCCAGCGCATCCACCGCAAGACCGCGCGCCTGGCGCGGGGCCTGGAAGAGGCGGGGTTCGACGTGGCCCCGTCCGAGTTCTTCGACACGATCACCGTCGATGTCGGCCTGCTCCAGCGCGGCGTGCTGCAGGCCGCCGTGCAGGAAGGCGTGAACCTGCGCCGCGTCGGGCGCACCCACGTGGGCATCACGCTGGACGAGCGCACGCGCCCCGAGACCATCGAATCGGTCTGGCGCGCCTTCGGCATCGACCGCACGGATGACCGCGAGGGCGGCTACCGCCTGCCCGAGGCGCTGATCCGGCAAAGCGACTACCTGCAGCACGACGTGTTCCACATGAACCGCGCCGAGACCGAGATGATGCGCTACATGCGCCGGCTCGCCGACCGCGACCTCGCGCTCGACCGCGCGATGATCCCGCTGGGGTCCTGCACGATGAAGCTCAATTCGGCGGCCGAGATGATGCCGGTCAGCTGGCCGGAATTCGCGCACGTGCACCCCTACGCGCCGGCCGACCAGGCGCGCGGCTACACCGAGCTGATCGACGACCTGAACGCCAAGCTCTGCGCGATCACCGGCTACGACGCGATCTCGATGCAGCCCAATTCCGGCGCGCAGGGCGAATACGCGGGCCTTCTGACCATCCGCAATTGGCAGATCGCCCGCGGCGAGGGCCAGCGCGACATCTGCCTGATTCCCGTCAACGCGCACGGCACCAACCCCGCCAGCGCGCAGATGGTCGGCTGGAAGGTCGTGGCGGTGAAATGCGACGCCAACGGCTCGATCGACCTCGGCGACTTCCGCGCCAAGGCCGAGAAGCATGCCGACCGGCTGGCCGCCTGCATGATCACCTATCCCAGCACCCACGGCGTGTTCGAGGAGACGGTGAAGGACGTCTGCGCGATCACCCACGATCACGGCGGTCAGGTCTATATCGACGGCGCCAACATGAACGCCATGGTGGGCCTGTCGCGGCCCGGCGACCTGGGCGGCGACGTCAGCCACCTGAACCTGCACAAGACGTTCTGCATCCCGCATGGCGGCGGCGGGCCCGGCATGGGGCCGATCGGCGTCAAGGCGCACCTGACCGACCACCTGCCCGGCGATCCGCTGGGCTCGGGCGGACCGGGGCCGGTCTCGGCCGCGCCGTTCGGCTCGCCCTCGCTGCTGCCGATCTCGTGGGCCTACATCCTGATGATGGGCGGCGCGGGCCTGACGCAGGCGACGCGCGTGGCGATCCTGAACGCCAACTACGTCGCCCACCGGCTGCAGGGCGCGTTCAACGTGCTCTACCGCGGGCATGACGGCTTCGTGGCGCATGAATGCATCCTCGACACCCGGCCGTTCGAGAAATCCGCCGGCATCACCGTCGAGGACATCGCCAAGCGGCTGGTCGATTGCGGCTTCCACGCGCCGACGATGAGCTGGCCCGTCTCGGGGACGCTGATGATCGAGCCGACCGAGTCCGAGACCAAGGCCGAGCTCGACCGCTTCTGCGACGCCATGCTCGCCATCCGCGACGAGATCCGCGCGATCGAGGACGGAAAAATGGACCCCGAGGACAACCCGCTGAAGAACGCGCCGCACACGATGGAGGATCTGGTCAAGGACTGGGACCGGCCGTATTCGCGCGAGCAGGGCTGCTTCCCGCCGGGCGCATTCCGGGTCGACAAGTACTGGCCGCCGGTCAACCGCGTCGACAACGTCTACGGCGACCGCAACCTCGTCTGCACCTGTCCGCCGATGAGCGATTACGCCGAGGCCGCGGAGTGAATTCCTAACGCTTCGTGAATCCGTCTCTGCAAGCCCTTGATTTTTCTAGGGCGCCGGGGTGTCCCATCGTGGGACACCCCTAAGGCGGCCTATTCCCGGGCCCGCAGGACCTGCGCCGGCCGCGCCGCCAGCGGCCGCCAGGCGAAGGCCAGCCCCGACAGCAGCGTCGCCGTCACGCCGCCCACGATGATTCCCAGCGCGGGCAGCCACATCACGGTGTAGGACGTCTCCATCACGAAGACCGACACGGCCCAGCCGCCGGCGATGCCCGCGGCCAGCGCCACGATCGCCGCCGCCCCGCCCAGCAGCGCCGCCCGCAGCGCGAAGCTGGCCAGGATCCGCCCGCGCGAGGCACCCAGCGTCTTCAGGACGGCCGCCTCATAGGTGCGCGCGCCCTCGCCGGCGGCCGCGGCGCCGATGATGACAAGGAAGCCCGTCAGCAGCGTCGCCGCCGCGCCCCAGCGCACCGCCTCGCCGATCCCGGCCAGCAGGTCGCTGACCCGGTCGATGGCGTCGCGGACGCTGATCGCGGTGATGTTGGGGTAGGCGTCGGCGAGGTCGCGCAGGATCTGCGCCTCGGCTTCCTGCTCGGCATAGACCGTGGCGATGAAGGTGTGCGGCGCGCCCTGCAGCGCCGAGGGCGACATCGACATGATGAACCCGATGCCCGCGTTCGAGAAGTCGACCGCCCGGAACGACGTGATCTCGGCCGTGATGTCGCGCCCGAGGATGTTGACCGTCAG
>NZ_JBELMH010000025.1:0-4688 GCF_042096055.1 Citreimonas sp.
GGCGTCACCCGCACCACGATCCGCGGCCTCGCCGCGCCGCGCATCATGGTCGAGGCGCCGGTGGCCAAGCTGATCGAGCACGACGTCACCCTGCGCGACATCGCCACCGCCATCGCGGCCGAGGTCGATGCCGACCCTGCCGGCGACGTCGCGGGCGCCGGCGCCCGCGTGCGCACCGGGGTCGAGCGGCGCAGCGCCGAGCAGATCGCCGGAATCGCCCTGCGCGCCGATCCCGACGGCACGACCCTGACCGTGGGCGACGTGGCGACGATCACGACCGAAGGCGCCGGCCGCGAGCGCAGCTATTTCGTCGGCGACGATCCCGCCATGTCGGTCCGCGTCGACCGGTCCGACCAGGGCGATGCCATCGCCATCCAGGCCATCGTCGAGCAGGTCGCCACCGACTTCGCCACCACCCTGCCCGAGGGCGTGACGGTCGAGCTGATCCGAACGCGGGCCGAGGCTATCTCGGCTCGGCTCGACATCCTGCTCGACAACGGGGCGATGGGGCTGGGGCTGGTCGTGGTGCTGCTGTTCCTGTTCCTGAACGCGCGCACCGCCTTCTGGGTGGCGGCCGGCATCCCCACGGCGATGCTGGCGGCGATCGCGCTGATGTACCTGGGCGGGCTCACGTTCAACATGATCTCGCTCTTCGCGCTGATCATCACGCTGGGCATCGTGGTCGATGACGCCATCGTCGTGGGCGAACACACGGACGCGCTGGCGCGGCGCGGCCTGTCGCCCTTCGATGCGGCCGAAGGGGCCGCGCACCGCATGGCGCTGCCGGTCTTCTCGGCCACGCTGACCACGGTGATCGCCTTCTTCGGCCTCGTGATCATCGGCGGGTCCTTCGGCACGCTGATCGCCGACATCCCCTTCACCGTGATCGCCGTGCTGCTGGCCAGCCTGGTCGAGTGCTTCCTGATCCTGCCCAACCACATGGCCCACGCGGTCGCCAGTTCCGCCAAGGCGCGCTGGTACGACGCGCCGTCGCGGATCGTGAACCGCGGCTTCGAATGGGTGCGCGACCGGCTGTTCCGCCCGCTGATGGTGGGCGTGATCGCCGCGCGCTACGTGGTGCTGGCGGCCGTCCTTGTGGCGCTGGCCAGCCAGGTGGCGCTGCTGGTGCGCGGCGACGTGCAGTGGCGGTTCTTCAACTCGCCCGAACAGGCCTCTGTCTCGGGCAACTTCGCGATGGCGCCGGGCGCCACGCGCGAGGACACGCTGGCGCAGATGCGTCTTCTGCAACAGGCCACGAACGACCTGGCGACCGAGTACGAGGCCGAGCACGGTACCAACCCGCTGCTGCACGTCATGGCCGAGATCGGCGGCACGTCGGGCCGTGGCCTGGCCGGCACCGACGGAAAGGATGCCGACCAGCTTGGCGCCATCTCGATCGAGCTCATCGGCTCGGACGAGCGGCCGTATTCCAGCTTCGCCTTCGTCGGCGCCCTGCAGGACCGGGTCGAGCGTCACCCGATGGTCGAGACGATCAGCTTCCGCGGCTGGCGCTCGGGCCCGGGGGGCGACGCGCTCGACGTGCAGTTCTACGGCGCCGACGCGCAGACGCTGAAGGCCGCCTCGCTCGACCTGCAGGCGGCGCTGTCGCGCTTCCCCGAGGTCTCGGCGCTCGAGGACACGCTCGCCTACGACAAGGAAGAGCTGATCCTCGACCTCACGCCCCGCGGCGCAGCACTGGGCTTCGATATCGACGGGCTGGGCCGCGTGCTGCGCGACCGGCTGGGCGGGATCGAGGCGGCGACCTTCCCGGTCGGGCCGCGCTCGGCCACGATCCGCGTCGCCCTGCCCGAGGGCGAGCTGACCGCCGACTTCATGGAGCGGATGCAGCTGCGCACGCCCGACGGCGTCTACGTGCCGCTGGCCGACATCGTCAGCGTCGACCGGCGCACCGGATTTTCCACCGTGCGGCGCGAGAACGGCATCCGCACCGTCTCGGTCCTCGGCGACCTGTCCGAGGACGACCCCGCCCGCGCGACCGAGATCATGCAGGCGCTGGAGACGGACATCCTGCCCGCCATCGCGGCCGAGCGTCAGGTCGAATACCGCCTCTCGGGCCTGTCCGAGCAAGAGGACGAATTCCTGTCGGATGCGCTCAACGGCCTGATCCTGGTGCTGCTGGGCATCTACCTCGTGCTGGCCTGGGTCTTCGCCAGCTGGTCGCGGCCGCTGGTGGTGATGGCGATCATCCCCTTCGGCCTCGTCGGCACGATCTACGGCCACGCCCTGTGGGAGGTGCCGCTGTCGATGTTCACGGTGGTCGGCCTGCTGGGCATGACCGGGATCATCATCAACGACTCGATCGTGCTGGTGACGCAGATCGACGACTACGCCGAAGAGCGCGGCCTGATCCCGTCGATCGTCGACGGCGCGGCGGACCGCCTGAGGGCGGTGTTCCTGACCACGGCGACCACGGTGCTGGGCCTCGCGCCGCTGCTCTACGAAGGCTCGGCCGACGCGCAGTTCCTGAAGCCCACGGTGATCACGCTGGTCTACGGGCTGGGCTTCGGCATGGTGCTGGTTCTGCTGGTGGTTCCTGCGCTGATCGCGGTGCAGCACGACATCGCGTCGCGCCTGCGCGCGCTGCGGCGCGGGCTGCGGTTCCGGCGCGGCGGTGTGCGTGCGCTTCTGACCGCTGGAACGGTGGCGATGCTCGCTTGGCTGGGCGTCACCATGGGCCACGTGGCGGTGACCGGCGCGCTGCCCGGGGCGCTGGGCAGCGTCATGCCCGCGCTTCCGCCGCTGGCCGCGTCGTTCGTGCTGTTCGTCTGCGGCACCGCGATCGCGCTGATGGCGCTGTTTGCGCTCGGCGCTGTCGTCCTGCGGACCGGGCGCCGGCCGGCCTGACCGGCCTCAGCCGGTGCAGCCCAGCACGTCGATCGCCTGGCCGTCGCGCAGCACCGTGATCCGCACGCCCGAACGGTCCAGTGCGAAGGTGCCGCCGCTCACATGCCGCAGCTCGGCCTCGGCCACCAACGCGCCGTTCTCCCACCGGCTGTCGGGCTCGGTCACCCAGACCGACGGGTCGGCGGTCTCGATCACCGTCTCGACCGCGCCGCCGGGGCGGGGCACGTCCAGCGTGGCGCGCAGGCCGATCCCGCCCGCCGAGGGGACGACCGCGCAACGCACCGCGCCCACGCCCGCCTCGTCGCGCGACAGCGGGCGGTCGGCAAGCGCCGCGGCGATGCGCGGGTCGGGCGCGCGCGCCGCCGCCGGCAGCACGGCCGAGACCGAAACCTCGTGCGGCATGCAGATGTCCTTGCACACGCCCAGCTCGATCGTGCCGGCGATCTGCGCATCGGCGTTCCCGTCGCGCAGCCGCACGCGCAGCGGCAGCACGACCTCGCCCTTGTACCCGACCGAGCGCAGGCCCGACTGGTGGAACACGTGCGGCGTCGGCCAGACGACCGAGACGCCGGCGGTGTTGCCGCCCGCGGCCGTCCAGCGGAACAGCGGCGGGATGCCGGCCTCGCCCGGGCTGCGCCAGTAGGTCTTCCACCCCGGTGCCAGGCGCAGGTGCAGCGCGGCGATGTGGCTGCCGTCGGGCAGGCGCCAGCCGGGCCGCAGCTCGGCCGAGACAATGGAATCGAGGCTTTCGGCCCGCAGCGGCAGGGCGTGCAGCACGAGGCACAGGGCGAGGGCTATGAGACGATGCATGCCGCCCTGATGGCCGCCGGTCGCTGAAATGAAAAGTCACTTTGCAGCGATGATGCGCAATGCGTCGCGGGGCGCTGCGTTGTCGCGACACCCCCTTGCACAGCCCCCATGCGAGGGCCATTCTTTTGAATATGACCGAAGCCGAAGCCAACCGAAGCTCCGAGCCCGCGATGCTCACCGGGCGGATGCTGATCGCCATGCCAGGCATGGGCGACCCCCGCTTCGAACACGCGGTCGTGCTGCTGTGCGAGCATTCGACCGAGGGCGCGATGGGCCTGATGGTCAACAAGTCCAACATCGACCTCGACATGCCGACGCTGCTTGCGCAACTGGACATCGACGCCTCGGCGGACCTGTCCAGCCACCGGGTGCATTTCGGCGGCCCGGTCGAGCTGGGGCGCGGATTCGTGCTGCATTCTTCGGATTACGCGACCGAGAGCGCCACGCTCGAGGTCAGCGACGAGATCCACATGACCGCCACGCTCGACGTGCTCGAGGATATCGGCCACGGGCGCGGGCCCTCGGTCTGGATGATGGCGCTGGGCTATGCGGGCTGGGGGCCGGGTCAGCTCGAGGCCGAGCTGATGCAGAACGCCTGGCTGGTCTGCGACGGCTCGAACCGGCTGATCTTCGACCTGCCGGATGCCGAGAAGTGGGAAGCCGCGCTCGAGACGCTGGGCGTCGCTGCGCTGGCGCTGTCGTCCGAAGGCGGACGCGCATAAAAAGCCCGAGGGCGGATACGTTTTGCGCCGCCCGCAGACGACCGTACCTAAATCCTAGAAGTTTTACCTGTCGGCCGCCGCGCGGCTCAGCCGGTCGTTGATCGCCACGCCCAGCCCCAGATGCGGAATCGGCGAGACGGCGATGACGTCCGGGTTCTCGGCGTCGAGGCGGTGCAGGTACTCGAACAGGTTGGCGGCGGCTTCGGTCAGATCGCCACGCGGCGACAGGTTCAGGTCGCTCTCGACCTCGCCGAAGCCCAGCCGCGCCTCGCCCGCGTTCCAGTCGGCGGC
>NZ_JBELMH010000025.1:4788-32284 GCF_042096055.1 Citreimonas sp.
CGCTCTCGACCTCGCCGAAGCCCAGCCGCGCCTCGCCCGCGTTCCAGTCGGCGGCGTTCAGGCGCACCCGCGCGCCGGGCGCGTAGTGCGAGCGCAGCTGCCCGGGGGCCGAGATCGACTCGCCCTTGCGCGCGGCTGGGCGGCGGCCCAGCACCTGAGCAAGCGCATCCTCGGTGATCCCGCCGGGGCGCAGCAGCGTCGGCCGGCCGGCGAGGCCGAGGATCGTCGATTCAACGCCCACGGCGCAGCGGCCGCCGTCCAGCACCGCCGCCACCTTTCGGCCCAGCCCCCGCACGACGTGCTCGGCCGATGTCGGGCTCATCTTGCCGGACGGGTTGGCCGAGGGCGCCGCGACCGGGCATCCGGCCGCGCGCAGCAGGTCGCGCGCCACCGGGGCCGCGGGAATGCGCACCGCCAGCGTGTCCAGTCCGGCCGTCGCCAGCTTGGAGATCCGCGCCTCGGGGCGCATCGGCAGGACCAGCGTCAGCGGGCCGGGCCAGAACGCCTCGGCCACCGCCTGGGCGAGGTCTGTCCACTGCACCAGCGCGCGGACCGCGTCGATGTCGGGCAGGTGCACGATCAGCGGGTTGAAGCGCGGCCGTCCCTTGGCGTCGAAGATCGACGCCACAGCCCGGTCGTTGCCGGCATCCGCGCCGAGGCCATAGACCGTCTCGGTCGGGAAGGCGACCAGCTGGCCGTCGCGCAGCATCCGGCCCGCCGTGGCAAGTCCTGCCTCGTCGGCGCTCAGGATCTGGGTGCAGGGTCCGGCCAAGGATGCGCTCCGGTTCTCGTGACGCCGCGTTTTGTTTGCAGGCGGGCGACGTCGCCATAGCATTGCGCTGCCACGCTTTGCTATCAATCCGGTCAAGTCTTGCCAAGACGATGGAGCCACCATGCCCTACCGCGCCCCGCTCGAGTCCTTTCAGCTGATCCTCGACCAGGTGGTCGGCTACGACGCCGTCGCCGCGACCGAGCGCTTCGCCGAGGCGGGCGCCGAGACCGTGCAGGCCGTCATGGCCGAGGCCGGGCGGTTGTGCGAGGACGTGCTCGCCCCCACCAACCGCCTCGGCGACCAGAACCCCGCGGTGCTCGAGAACGGCGTCGTGCGTACGCCCCCGGGCTTCGCGGAGGCCTACCGTGCCATCGCCGAGGGCGGCTGGGTCAGTTCGTCGGCCGATCCCGAGCATGGCGGCATGGGCCTGCCGATCACCCTGACGACGGCGGTGAACGAGATGATGTCCGCCGCCAACATGGCGCTGCAGACCGGCACGCTGATGACCCAGGGCCAGATCGAGGCGCTCGAGAACCACGCCAGCGACGCGATCAAGGACCTGTACCTGCCCAAGCTCATCTCGGGCGAATGGTCGGGCACGATGAACCTGACCGAGCCGCAGGCGGGCTCGGACGTCGGCGCGCTGACGACGAAGGCCGAGGACAACGGTGACGGCACCTACGCCATCACCGGGCAGAAGATCTACATCACCTGGGGCGACCACGACATGGCGGACAACGTCTGCCACCTCGTCTTGGCGCGCATCCCCGGCGCGCCCGCCGGCACCAAGGGCATCAGCCTGTTCCTGGTGCCGAAGTTTCTCCCCGACGACGCCGGAAACCCCGGCGAGCGCAACAGCCTGCGCGTCGTCAGCCTGGAAAAGAAGATGGGCACCCATGGCTGCCCCACTTGCGTGATGTCCTACGAGGGTGCGACCGGCTGGCTGGTGGGCGCCGAGCAGGGCGGCATCAAGGCGATGTTCACCATGATGAACAACGCGCGGCTGGGCGTCGGCGCGCAGGGTGTCGGCGTGGCCGAGGCCGCCACGCAGGCCGCCATCGCCTGGGCGGCCGAGCGCAAGCAGGGCAAGTCGCCCACCGGTACGATCGACGGCCACGCCGACGTGCGCCGGATGCTGGCCGAGATGCGGGCCGAGACGTTCACCGCCCGCTCGATCGCGCTGGCCTGCGCCGTGGCGATCGACATGCAGACCGCCACCGGCGACGCCGAATGGGCCGCGCGGGCGGCGCTTCTGACACCCATCGCCAAGGCCTTCGGCACCGACACCGGCATCGCGGTCAGCCAGCTGGGCATCCAGGTCCACGGCGGCATGGGCTACATCGAGGAGACGGGCGCCGCGCAGTTCCTGCGCGACGTGCGCGTCACCGCGATCTACGAGGGCACCAACGGCATCCAGGCGATGGACCTCGTGGGCCGCAAGCTGGCCGACGGGGGCGAGGCCGCCTTCGCCCTGCTGGACGAGATCGAGGAATGCGCCGAATCCGTGCGCCACGACCATCCCATGCTGGCCGAACCCGTCTGGCAGGCGGCCGAGACCCTGCGCGAGACGACCGAGGCGCTGGTCGCCCGCGACCCCGCCGACCGGCAGGCCGGCGCCGTGCCCTTCCTGCGCGCCTTCGCCCGCGTGCTCGGCGGCTACTTCCACCTCAAGGCCGCGATGGCGCGTCCCGCGGGCGCCGAGGCGCGGCTGGCCGCGTTCTACATCACGCGGCTGCTGCCCGAGCACACGGGCCTCTGCGCCCAGGCGCGCGCGAAGTCCGACACCGTCATGGCGCTGTCGCCCGAAGACCTCGCCGCGTGATGGACGCCGCCACCGCGCCCATCCGCTACCCTTGGGACAGCCCGCCCGCCGAGGGCGCGGCGGTCGAGGTCGCGGAGGGCGTGCTGTGGCTGCGCCTGCCGCTGCCGATGAAGCTGGACCACGTCAACGTCTACGCGCTGGACGACGGCGACAGCTGGACCTTGGTCGACACGGGCTTTTCCACCCGCCGCAGCCGCGCAATCTGGGAGGCCATCCTGTCGGGCCCGCTGGCGGGCAAACCCGTGGGCCGCGTGATTGTCACGCACCACCATCCCGACCACGTGGGCCTCGCCGGCTGGTTCCAGGCCGAGCACGGGGCCGAGCTGGTCACCACACGCACCGCGTGGCTCTTCGCGCGGATGCTGACGCTCGACGCGCAGGACCGCCCCGCGCCCGAGACGGTGGCCTTCTGGAAGCGTTGCGGCATGGACGCGGACATCCTCGCGCAGCGGCTGGACGAACGCCCCTTCAACTTCGCCGATTGCGTCTGGCCGATGCCGCTGGGCTTCACCCGCATCCGGCAGGGCGACACGATCCGCGCCGGTGGCCGCACATGGGACGTGCATATCGGCAACGGCCACGCCCCGGAACACGCCACGCTGTGGAGCCGCGACTGCAACCTCGTCCTCGCCGGCGACCAGATGCTGCCCTCGATCAGCTCGAACATCGGCGTCTACGCGACCGAGCCCGAGGCCGATCCGGTCGCCGACTGGCTGGAAGCCTGCGAGCGGCTGGCGACGCTGGCGCGCGACGACCAGCTGGTGCTGGGCGGGCACAAGCTGCCCTTCACCGGGCTGCCGGCGCGCATGGGTCAGCTGATCGACAACCACCACGGCGCGCTTTCGCGCCTGCACGCACATCTGATCGAGCCGCGCACCGCCGACGACTGCTTCGCCCCGCTGTTCAAGCGGCGCATCGGCGAGGGGGAATACGGCCTCGCCATGGTCGAATCCGCCGCGCACTGCCTGCATCTGTGGCACGAAGGCCGCGCCCGCCGGACCGAGCGCGACGACGGCGCGTGGCTGTTCGAGGCGGTCTGAGGCCGCGACAATTCTCCGCTATCGTCGGCGGTGACAGCGCGTGACAAATGCGCTAGCACGCGTCGACACGCAACGAACGGGATCACCGACATGGCCGACCACAAGCACGGTTCGATGGACATCACCCAGCATCAGAAGACCTTCGACGGGTTCATGCGCTACGTCGTGCGCACCGGCATCGTCATCGTCGTCGTGCTGATCCTCCTGGCGCTGTTCGGCGCCTGAGGCCGCGCGCGTGATCCGCATCCGGACGGCGCTGCGCCTCGTGGCGGCGGCGTGGCTGCTCGTCGGTCTCGGCGCCTGCGCCAACATCGACAGCGGTCCCAACCACTCGGTCGAGGAGGTGGCTCGCGCCGCCTATCGCCATGACGGCCCGCCCGAGCTGACGCTCTACACGATGGTGGACAACAACACCGGCAGCGGCGCGCATACCAGCCTGTTGATCAACGGCTCGCAACGGGTGATCTTCGATCCCTCGGGGTCCGTCGACATGAAGGCCGCGCCGGAAATCGACGACGTGCTCTACGGCATCACCCCGCAGGTGCGCGACAATTACGAAAGCGCGCACGCCCGCAACACCTACCGCGTGCGCATCCAGACGGTGTTCGTAAGCCCGCAGGTGGCCGAGCGCGCCATCCGCCTGGCCGAGGCGAACGGCCCCGTGGGCGCCACGCAATGCACCAGCGCCACCGCGAACATCCTGCGGCGGCTGCCCGGCTTCGAAAGCGTGGGCAGCACGTTGTTCCCGAACACGCTGGCCAACCGCTTCGCGCGCCTGCCGGGCGTGCAGGAACGCGTGCTGCGGGAAAACGATTCCGACGACAAGGCGCAGGCGCTCGCCGAGCTGGAAGCGCGTCAGCCGAACCAGTAGGCTCCGGCCACCAGCACCGCGCCGCCGGTCACCATCGCCGCCAGCACGTTCTTCGTCACGTAGGCCACGCCCAGCGTGACGAAGGCCGCAGACAGGCGCACCGGGTCCGGCTCGCCCCCAGTGGCGCGCGGCCACAGCACCAGCGGCGCGACGAGCGCGGGCAGCACCGACACGGCGGTGTAGCGCAGGTGCCGCAGCAGCCAGTCGGGCAGCGGCCGGTCGCCGATCAGCCCCAGGAAGACGAAGCGCATTCCGAACGATCCCGCGCCCAGCGCCAGGATCACGATCCACAGCGTCGCGGTGTCGATCCCGCTGTCCAGTCCCGTTCCGCTCATTCGAAATGCCCACGGCGTTCGGCCTCGGCGCCCGCCATCATGCCCAGAAGCGCCGACGCGATCAGGCCCAGGTTCCACGGCAGCCCGGCCAGCGACAGCGCCGCGACGATCGCCACCAGCGCCGCGATGCGGTGGGCGTTGGTGCGCAGCGCCGGGCCGATCATGGCGAGGAACGCGATCGGCAGCACGAAATCCAGCCCCATGTTCGTCGGGATCGATTCGCCCGCCCAGGCGCCCGCAAGCGTGGCGCCGTACCAGGGCAGGCAGACCGGCGTCAGCACGCCCAGGAAATAGCCCCACTTCTCGGTCAGGCTCTGGTTCGGGCGCTTCTCGTAGTCGATCACCGACGCGGCATAGGTCTGGTCGACCAGGAAATACGCGACCAAGATGCGCTTCCACAGCGGCAGGCGGCCCAGGTGCGGCGTGATCGAGGCCGAGTACATCGCCATCCGCAGGTTCACCGCCAGCGCCGAGGCCAGCACCACGATTACCGGCGCGTTGTCGGTCATCAGCTGCAGCGCTGTGAACTGCGCGGCACCGGCAATCACCACGACCGAGAAGGAAAGCGTCTCGAAGACGCTCAGCCCCGCCTCGGTCGCCAGCACGCCGAACAGCATGGCGAACGGGATGACGACCGCCAGGAACGGCAGCCCGTCGCGCACGCCCCGGGCGTAGCCGGTCTTCACTTCCTGTGATGCCATCTGTAGACCCGATCTAGCGCCCGGATTTGTCCCGAATTTCCACCCGGTGCGCGATCCGTAGGCCAGCGCGGGGGAAAGTGCAAATGTCCGTGATCGCCCGACGCGCCGGCATCCGCCGATGATCCCGCCCGCGGGTCTGGTGCTCGACGCGACCGACGGCTGCGACACGATCTGCGCCGCGTTCGCACCGCAGCTGAGCATCCTCGCGCTGCACGCGAACGCGCCGGTCGAAAGCGACCTTCCGGTGCTGCGCGATCTCTACCCCGAACGCCCCGGCCTGCTGGCGGGAATCCTCTCCGGGCTCGACTGGGCCGCTGCGCAGGGGTTCGAGCAACTGGTGACCTTCCCAGCCGACGCGTCCGTGCCGCCCGACCTCGTGGCGCGCCTGCAAGAGGCCGCGGCGCAGGCGGGGCCGGTGCCAGTCGTGGCCACGATGGGTGAGGATCGCATGCCGGCAATCGCGCTCTGGCCGGTCGTCCGCACCGAAAGCCTGCGTAGCGCGCTCGCGACCGGCCAGCGGGACGTATTGGCGCTGATGGATGCGCTGGAAGCGGTCGAGCTGCCCCTCGACGGCCCCTTGTAGGCCTAGTCGAAGGTCCCCGCGACCCGGCCCAGCAGCATGAAGGCCCGCGCCGTGCGCGTCGCGGCAAAGTCGTTGATCTCGGGATCGGTGGCCTGCGGTTCGAACGCGGCGAAGGTCTTGTCGAAGCGGCGCAGGAAGTGGTGTACCGCGTCGCGGAAGATCGGGTCCTGCTTCATCCGCCCCGCCGTCAGCGCCAGCGCAGCGCGGTCGTGCACGCCGCCCAGGGTCGCCACCTCGCGGCCCCGCGCGCCGTGGCCGAAGGCGCGCCAGGTTTCGGGGCGGGCGACGTCGGGGCGCAGGTCGTCCATGTAGATGCCGTCCTGGCTCAGCAGCGTCAGCACGTCCTGCGCCGCCTGGATCAGGTGCGCCGCCTGCCGGTCGCGCAGCGCGCGGCGCAGGGCGGCGAAGCCTTCGGCGTCCTCGGCGGTTTCGGGGAAATGCAGCGCGCGGATGAAGTCGGCATTCGACAGCTTGGGCTGCATCGCCTCGGGCGGGGTGCCCAGCGACAGCGCGGGCTGGTCGTCGGCCTCGGGGGCCACATCGACCACCGGCGCAAGCGCGGGTCCGGCCTCGGCGATATGGGCCGAGGCGAACAGCGTCAGCCGGGCGTCCATCGCCGCCTGCGCGCGGGCGATCTCGTCCAGCCGCTTGGCAAGCGCGGGGTTCAGCGCCTCGGACCGGCCGGATTGCTGCTGTGCCACGTAGGCTTGGCGCAGCGCGTCCACCGCGGCGCTCAGGCGCGCGCTTTCGGCACGGACCGCGCGCGCGCCGCGTGCCGCCAGCACCGCCACCCAGATCAGCGCCACCGGCAGGACGACGAGCATCATCCCCTGCACCAGCCCGATCAGCCCGGTCGCGCCGGTCCCGGCGGCCAGCACCACCCAGCCCGACAGCGCCACCCACAGGACCGAGCCGATCGCGCCGGCGATCTCGACCCCGGTGGCGCCCTGCGCCGGCGCGGGATCGTAGAGGCCGGGCGCACGGTCGCGGGACCGGTCGCCGTTCAGGGGCTGGTCGGACATGACGCGCCTACTTGTATTCGATCGTCAGGATCTCGTAGCTCTTGTCGCCGCCGGGCGTGCGCACCTCGACGCTGTCACCCTCGTCCTTGCCGATCAGCGCGCGGGCGATCGGCGACTTGACGTTCAGCCGGCCCTTGTCGATCGCGGCCTCGTATTCGCCCACGATCTGCCAGGTCTTCTCTTCGTCGGTGTCCTCGTCCACGACCGTGACGGTGGCGCCGAACTTGACCGGGCCGGACAGCTTCGTGGGGTCGATCACGTCCGCAAGGCTCAGCACGCCCTCGAGCTCCTTGATGCGGCCCTCGATGAATCCCTGCTTTTCGCGCGCGGAATGGTACTCGGCGTTCTCCTTGAGGTCGCCCAGCTCGCGCGCCTCGGCGATGGCCTGGATCACGGCGGGCCGCTCCACGGATTTCAGCTGCTTCAGTTCGGCTTCGAGCGCGGCGAAACCGGCACGCGTCATCGGCATCTTTTCCATCGGAGTCCGCTCCCGTCCTCGTCAAACGCACGAAACCCGCGGCCGGAAACCGGCGCGGATTGTTGTCCGAGACTGTTCACAAGGTTCGCAGGGTTGCAAGGGCACATGCGCGGCCGTGGCACGCTGCCGCCGTGCCGGGCAGGCCTGCGCGCGGCACGTCCGTGGCCGGGGCGTAACGCCGTGTCGCGATTGCCCCCCGGACGCGACCGCGCTACCTAAGCGTGAAACGATGGTCACAAACGCCGGGAGGCTGCGGATGAGCGCACCGACACGTGAATCGATGGAATACGACGTGGTGATCGTCGGCGGCGGCCCGGCGGGCCTGTCGGCGGCGATCCGGCTCAAGCAGCTGGACCCCGACCTGTCCGTCGTCCTGCTGGAGAAGGGCTCCGAGATCGGCGCGCATATCTTCTCGGGCGCGGTGCTGGATCCCTGCGGGCTGGATGCGCTGATCCCCGACTGGAAGGAAAAGGGCGCGCCGCTCAACGTGCCGGTCACCGACGACAGCTTCTACATGCTGGGCGAGGGCGGCAAGGTCCGCATCCCCAACTGGCCGATGCCGAAGCTGATGAACAACCACGGCAACTACGTGGTTTCGATGGGCAACGTCTGCCGCTGGATGGCCGAGCAGGCCGAGGCGCTGGGCGTCGAGGTCTTCGCCGGCATGTCGTGTTCCGAACTGGTCTATGACGGCGACCGCGTGAAGGGCGTCGTGGCGGGCGAGTTCGGCCGCAACCCCGACGGCACCGAGGGCCCGGGCTACGAGCCCGGGATGGAGCTGCACGGCAAGTACGTCATGCTGGGCGAAGGCGTGCGCGGCAGCCTCACGAAAGAGGTCATGGCCAAGTACGACCTTTCGAAGGGTTACGAGCCGCAGAAATTCGGCCTCGGCATGAAGGAATTGTGGGAGATCGACCCGGACAAGCACAAGCCCGGCAGCGTCACCCACACGATGGGCTGGCCGCTGGGCGGCAACGCCGGCGGCGGGTCGTTCATCTACCACCTCGACAACAACCAGGTCTACGTGGGCTTCGTGGTGCACCTGAACTACGAGAACCCGCACCTCTACCCGTACATGGAATTCCAGCGCTTCAAGCACCACCCGATGGTGGCCGAGCTGCTGAAGGGCGGCAAGCGCATCGCCTACGGCGCGCGCGCGATTTCGGAAGGCGGCTACCAGTCGATGCCGAAGATGGTTGCGCCAGGGGTCGCGATCCTCGGCTGCGGCGTGGGCATGGTCAACGTGCCGCGCATCAAGGGCAACCACAACGCGATGCTGTCGGGCAAGGCCGCGGCCGAGGCCGCGCATGCCGCGCTGAGCGCGGGCCGCGAGGGCGACGAGCTGAGCGACTACGAGACCGAGGTGCGTGGCGGCGCCATCGGCCAGGACCTCAAGAAGGTGCGCAACGTGAAGCCGCTGTGGTCCAAGTACGGCCTCACCGCCTCGCTGGCGCTGGGCGGCCTCGACATGTGGACCAACAGCCTGTTCGGCACCTCGTTCTTCGGCACGATGAAGCACGGCAAGTCGGATGCTGAATCGACCGGCAAGGCCAAGGACCACAAGAAGATTGACTACCCCAAGCCCGACGGCACGCTGTCCTTCGACCGCCTGACCAACGTCAGCTATTCCTTCACCAACCACGAGGAAAGCCAGCCGGCGCACCTGAAGCTCAAGGATGCCGACATTCCCGTGACGGTGAACCTGCCGGAATACGCCGGCCCCTCTGCGCGCTACTGCCCCGCCGGCGTCTACGAGTTCGTCACCGAAGAGGGCAAGGACCCGCGCTTCGTCATCAACTTCCAGAACTGCGTCCATTGCAAGACCTGCGACATCAAGGATCCGCGCCAGAACATCGTCTGGACGGTGCCGCAGGGCGGCGACGGGCCGAACTACCCGAACATGTGACCGGCGCGTGCGGCTTGGCGCGATTGTCAAGCCGCGGCCGTGCGCCTACGATCGGGCCCGCGACACCAAGCGCAGGAGGACACGCGTGCCAAGCATCAGACAGACGATAGGGGCCGCCCTGCTGGCGCTGGGTGCGTTCGGTCCGGCGGGCGCCTCGGCGGCCGGGCTGGCGGGGGATTACCTCGCCGCGCGGCAGGCCAGCTTCACCGGCGATTTCGCGGCCGCCGCGGAATATTACGGCCGCGCGGTCGAGAACGACCCGTCGAACGCGTCGCTGCTGGAACGCGCCGTGCTGGCCAACGTCTCGCTCGGCCGGTTCGAGGAAGCCTCGGCGCTGGCCGACCAGCTCAGCGAACAGGGCGGAAACAGCCAGCTCGCGCAGATGGCGCAGGTCGCGCGCGACGCCCAGTCCGAGAATTACAGCGCCGTGCTGATGGCCATCGACGAGGATCGCGGCCTTGGCCCGCTGGCCGACGGCCTGATCGCGGCCTGGGCGCAGCTGGGGCAGGGCGACATGTCCGCCGCGCTGGTGGCCTTCGACGAGGTCTCGGCGCAGCAGGGCCTGTCGGCCTTCGCGGGCTACCACAAGGCGCTGGCGCTGGCCTCGGTTGGCGACTTCGACAGCGCCGAGGCGATCTTCGGCGCCGGCGGCGCGGGCGGCATGGCCAACACCCGCCGCGGGATCATGGCGCGGGTCGAGATCCTGTCGCAGCTCGACCGCTTCGACCAGGCGCTGACCCTGATCGACGAGACCTTCTCGGGCGATCTCGACCCCGCGCTGGTCGCCATGCGCGAGACCGTCGCCGCCAAGGAGAAGATCCCCTTCACGCATGTCCGCTCGGCCCGCGACGGCATGGCCGAGGTGTTCTACACCCTCGCCGGCGCGCTGGCGGGCGAGCAGAACGCCGACCTCACGCTGATCTACGCCCGCATCGCGACCTACCTGCGCGCCGACCACGTCGACGCCATGCTGCTGGCCGCCGAACTGCTGGAAAGCCTCGGCCAGTACGACCTGGCCATCGAGACCTATTCGGGCGTGCCCAGCGACAACGCCGTCTACCACGCCGCCGAGATCGGCCGCGCCGAGGCGCTGCGCCGCAAGGGCGACACCGACGCCGCGATCGCCGTGCTCGACCGGCTGCGCGAAAGCCACGACGATATGGCCGTGGTGCACTCGACGCTGGCCGATTTCTACCGCGAGCAGGAGCGTTACGCCGACGCGACCGAGGCCTACACCGCCGCGCTCGACCGCACCGACGAGGTCGGCGAACGCCAGTGGTTCCTGTTCTACGCCCGCGGCATTGCGCACGAGCGTCAGGACATGTGGGAGCAGGCCGAGGCCGACTTCCGCCGCGCGCTCGAACTGAACCCCGAGCAGCCGCAGGTGCTGAACTACCTCGGCTACTCACTGGTCGAGAAGCAGCAGAAGCTCGACGAGGCGTTGGACATGATCGAACGCGCCGTCGCCGCGCGGCCCGACAGCGGCTACATCGTCGACAGCCTGGGCTGGGTGCTCTACCGCCTCGGCCGCTACGACGAGGCCGTCGGTCACATGGAGCGCGCGGCCGAGCTGATGCCGGTCGACCCCGTGGTCAACGACCATCTCGGCGACGTCTACTGGGCCGTCGGGCGCGAGCTCGAGGCCGAGTTCCAGTGGAAACGCGCGCTGTCCTTCGTCGACTGGGAGGACGCCGCCGAAGAGGTCGACGCCGAGCGCATCCGCCGCAAGCTCGAGGTCGGGCTCGACCAGGTGCTGGTCGAGGAGGGCGCGCCGCCGCTGCGCATGGCCGGCGATGCCGGCGCCGAGGACGCGACGGGCGGGGATGCCAACTGAGGCCTTCGCGCCGGCCAAGGTCAACCTGGCGCTGCACGTCACCGGCAAGCGACCGGACGGCTACCACCTGCTCGATTCGCTGGTAGTCTTCGCCGATATCGGCGACCGGATCTCGCTGGAGCCCGCCGCGGCGACCAGCCTTGCCGTCACCGGCCCCCGCGCGCGGGGCGTGCCCGCCGATGCGCGCAACCTCGTCTGGCGCGCGGCCGAGATGCACGGCACGCCGGTCGCCATCACGCTCGACAAGCACCTGCCCGCCGCGGCCGGAATCGGCGGCGGGTCGTCCGACGCCGCTGCCACGCTGCGCGCGCTGCACGCTCTGACCGGCCGCGCGCCGGCCGGCGATCCGCTGAGCCTCGGCGCCGACGTGCCGGTCTGCCTGCACGCGGGTGCGGCACGCATGCGCGGCATCGGCGAGATCGTCGAGCCGCTCGAGGTACCGCCGCTGGCCGCCGTTCTGGTCAATCCCGGCGTCGAGGTGCCGACCGGCCCCGTCTTCGCCGCACTCGCCGCAACCGACACCGCGCCCATGACCGACCCGCCGCAGGGCGCCGGTCCGGTCGCGTTCCTCGCCTGGCTCGCGCGCCAGCGCAACGACCTGCAGGCACCCGCGCTGACGCTGCAACCGGCCATAGCGCGGGTACTCGAGGCGCTGTCGGACGCCACCCTCGCGCGGATGTCCGGCTCGGGCGCCACATGCTTCGGTCTCTATCCCGACCGCGCCGCCGCCGCGCGCGCCGCCCGGCGCATCGCAGAGAAGCACCCCGACTGGTGGACCGCCGCCTGCACCCTGCGCTAGCGCTTCTTTGGTCCTCAAATATCCCGGGGGTGAATTGCGCCGCAGGAGCAAGAGGGGGCAGAGTCCCCATTCTTGACGCCCCGCGGAACGGTCACGGCTTCCGCCCCAGCGTGTCCGCCATCCGCGCGTCGCGCTGCCCCATCGGCCGGACTCGCCCCCGCGTGGTGTCGCGGGCCGACTGGTGCTCCATCTCGGCGTTCAGAAGCGCGCCCAGGATCACCACGAAGGCCGTCAGCCAGATATACAGCAACAGCGTCACCACGCCCGCCAGCGCGCCGTACATGGGCTGGTAGTCCGCGATGTTGCGCACGAAGGCGAAGAACAGCCACGACCCGCCGAGCCAAAGCGCGGTGCCCATCAGCGCCCCGGGCGTGACCCAGCTCCACCGCGGCGGACGGCGGGCCGGCGCATAACGGTAGATCAGGCCCAGCGCGACCATCGACAGCAGCGCCAGCAGCGGCCAGCGCACGACGGTCACGATGGTGTCGGACCGGCCGGCTAGACGCAGGGCCTCGGCCAGCGGCGGGATCACCAGCGCGACAGCGATCGTGAACAACGTCAGCACCGCCAGCATCCCGGTCAGCCACAACGAGACGATGTTGCGCACGATGATGTTGCGGGTCTCGGCCTCGGCATGCGCCATGTTGATGCCGCTGACCAGGTTGTCGATGCCGCGTGACGCCCAGAAAAGCGAAAAGCCGAAGCTGATCAGCGCCGTCGTGGTCGCGCGCCCCGTCGCCTGCCCGGCCAGCGCGGCGGCCTGATCGCTCACCACGGCCAGCGCCTCGGGCGGAACGACGCCGGCGAGGCCGTCGATCTGGCGGACCACGATCTCGGGCTCGAAGATCACGCCCGCCAGCGAGGCCAGAAGCGCGATCGCCGGAAACAGCGCCAGCATGCCGAAGAAGGCCACGCCGGCGGCCAGCAGCGGGAACAGGTCGGGTCCGATCCGGCGGAGGGCGCGCAGCGCAATGTCGCGCCAGCCCGCAAGCTGGATGCCGTAGGGCCGCCACGCCTGCCGGCCGCGCCCGACCTCGTGCAGCGCGTCGTCCGTGCCGGCCGGGGCGGCAGGGTGGTCACCTTCCGGATGGGGCTCGGTCCCCTCGCCGGGGCCCGGTCCCTCGCCGGGTCTGTCGCGCATCTCGGGCCTCGTTGCCTGAACCGTGCAGAAGACTAACGCGGCATGGCGCGCTTCGATCCGTCGCAAGGGCCCCCGGGAACCGGCCAAGGCCGCGCCGGATTGACCCCGGAAACGGCCGCGACCCCGCCTGCGGCATCGTCCGGCCCAGGCTCCAGAGGAAAGACACATGGCGATCCTGACGACGATCCTCGACGCGCTCGGCCTCGTCACCGCGGCTGCGGCGGCGTGGTTCTGGTACCTTTCCGGCAACCGCAGGTTGCGCCGCGTCTCGCGTTACGAGGAACTGGACTATGCCGATCTGAACCGCATCGTGACCGCCTTCAACCGCGCCTCGATCCTCAACCGGCAGGCCGCCAAGGCGGCCGCGGCCTCGGCCGGGGCGCTGGCGCTGCGCTTCGCGGTCGACCTCGCGGCAAGTTTCTGATCACGCCCCGCACCGCTCGGAACATTCCCCGGCGCTTGCTGTTTTCGGGGTCAGAGCGGCGGCGTTCGCCGCTTGAGCAAACTGGTCAACGAAGAGGAGAGGATCATGGCATTCGCCAAACTTCACACCCTTAAGACCGCACTTTTCGCGTCGGCGCTGGCACTGCCCGCCGCGGTGCACGCACAGGACAGCTGGTCCAACACCGAGTGGGACAGCGACGGCAACATGGAGATGTCCGAGGAGGAGTTCCGCACCGGCTTCACCACGACGGGCACGTTCGACGCCTGGGACAGCGACGACCAGGCCGGTCTGAGCGAAGGTGAGTTCTCCACCGGCGTATTCGCCGACTGGGACACCGACAACGATCTGCAGATCACCGAAGAGGAATACACCGCCGGCGCCGAGCGCTGGTACGGTGCCGATTACGCCACGCCCTACGCGGATTACGACACCGACGGGTCGGGCTATATCGACCGGACCGAGTTCGGCTCGGCCTGGGACAGCGACTACTACACCGAGTGGGACTCGGACGGTGACTCGCTGATCTCCGAGGACGAGTACACCACCGGCCTCTACGACACCGTGGACCTGAACGACGACACGGTCATCACGGTCGAGGAAGAAGGCTGGTTCGAGGGCTGGTTCGACGGTGACGACCTCGAGGCAGAAATCCAGGAAGTCGGCGCCGTCAACTGATCGCCGCCCGCTTTCGCACGCTCGGCCCCGCACCGGCAGCCCGGTGCGGGGCCTTTCACGTCACAGGAAGGCGGTTGCGATGGACGGCACCCACGTGACCAGCAGCAGCACGCCCAGCATCACCGCGATGAACGGCAGCGTCGCGAGGAAGATCGCCTCGACCGACGTGTTGGGATCGTTCAGCGTGTTGTGCACCGTGAAGACCGAGATCCCGAAGGGCGGCGTCAGCAGCCCGATCTCGACCGCGATCACGGTGATGATGCCGAAATGGCTCAGGTCGATGCCCATGCCGGACGCGATGGGGGCGGCGATCGGCACCATGATCAGCAGGATCGACGTGGAATCGAGGATCATCCCCATCAGCAGCACGATACCCGCGTAGAACAGGATGAACCCGATCGGGCCGAACCCCGAATCCGTCACCAGGTCGGCGATGGCGTTGGGCAGCCCGGCGATCGACAGCATCCGCGAATAGTAGCTCGCCGCCACCAGCAGCAGCAGGATCGAGACCGAGATCACGCCCGTCTGCTTCATCACCTGCCACAGCTTGCGCCGGTCCAGGCTGCGCCGCGCCAGCGCCAGCATCAGCGCGCCGAAGGCGCCGACGCCGCCGGCCTCGGTCGGGGTGAAGAACCCGCTGTAGAGCCCGCCCAGCACCAGGATCACCAGCAGCACGATGGGCAGCAGCTTGGCCGCCATCTCGCGCGCGCCCATGTCCGTGCCGCCCTCGAGGCGTCTTGCCCGCGCGGCCTGCGGATCGGTGAAGACGAAGCCGGGGGCGATCAGCGTCAGCGCCATCAGCATCACCACGAAGCCGCCCGCCAGCAGCAGGCCGGGTATGATGCCCGCGATGAACATGCCGCCGATCGAGACCTCGGCCAGCACGCCGTAGATGATCAGCAGCAGCGACGGCGGGATCAGCATGCCCAGCACCGACGAGCCCGCCACCGTGCCCGACGCGAAGGACGCGCGGTAGCCGTGGCGCTCCATCTCGGGGACCGCGATGCGCGTGAACACCGCGGCCGAGGCGATGGACACGCCTGTCACCGCCGCGAAGATCGTGTTGGCCGCCACCGTGGCCACGCCCAGGCCGCACAGCACGCGCCGCAGCAGCGCCTCGGCCACCTCGAACGTGTCGCGGCCCACGTTGGACACGCTGACCAGCAGCCCCATCAGCACGAACAGCGGGATCGTCGCGAACAGGTAGTCCGAGATGCCGCTGTAAGCCGTCAGTTCCAGCATCCGCAGCGACAGGTCCAGGCTGTCGCGGATCAGCCAGATGCCGAGAAAGCCCACGCCGAACAGCGCGTAGGCGATCTGCATCCCCAGGATGACGAGCAGCACCAGCAGCCCGATCAGCAGGAAACCCAGCGCGAGTGAGGTCATGTGGCGTCGCTTTCGGGCAGGGGCGTGCGGTTGATCGCGCGGTAGAGCGCGGCGAGCGCGGCCAGCACCGCGCCGCCGACGATGATCGCGCGGAACGGGAAGGTCGGGATGGTGAAGACGCCCTGCACGCCGAAGAACTCTCCGGTGGCCCAGGCATTCGTGGTCTTGCCCCACGAGCTCAGCGCGATCAGCGCGAACACCGTGGCGCCGACCAGGCAGAAGACGCTTTCGATGACGCCCGCCACGCCGCGCCGGACCCGCGCGATGCGCCGGAACAGGAAGTCGGCACGCGTCAGCCGGCCCTGCATGATCGCCGCAGCGGTCTGCAGGAAGACGATCGCCACCACCGAGTGGCCGGCGATCTCGGCCACGCCGGTGATCGGTGCATTGAACAGGTTGCGCCCCAGCACGTCGGCGACGATCAGCAGCATCAGCACGCCGATCCAGACGGTGCCGATCGACGACAGGATCGCCGTGATCGTGCCCAGCACCGCGCCCACCGGCGCCTCGGCGAAGGGCGGGATGTTCTCGCTCTCGGCGCGCTGGTTTTCCTGGATGTCGGTGTCGGTCATGGCCTGCCTTCCGGGGCGATCATGCCCGGGCCGCGACGGCCCGGGCAAGCGTTGGCTTCAGCGCCGCGCGCGCGGCGCGGTCGGTCCCTTTGTGGCTCAGCGGCCTTCGTCCCAGGCGCGCAGCGGCTCGGCGCCGCGCTCGCGCAGGGCGTCGAAATAGGCGCTGAGCACGCGGTTGCCGGCCTCGCCCGTCTGGTCCAGCCAGGGCTGCACGATGTCGGGCAGGTTCTCGACCCACTTCATCTTTTCCTCTTCCGGCAGATCGCGGACGGTCAGGCCCTCGGCCTGCATCTCTTCCATCGCGCGGGCGGCCAGGTCGGCGACGTAGTCGCCATGCGCCTCGGACGTGGCCGCGGCCGCCTGCTGCATGGCCTCCTGCACCGGCTCGGGCAGCCCGTCGTAGAAGTCCTTGTTCGCCGCGATCGAGCCGAAATACATCGAGCCGATGCCGACTCGGGTCAGTTCCGGTGCGACCTCGTAGACGCGGGTGGGCAGGATGCCGGACGCGAAGGACAGGGTGCCCTCGGTCACGCCGGTCTGGATGTTGGTGTAGTAGGTGGTCAGCGCGCCGTCGACCGGTGTCGCGCCCGTGCCCTGCAGCCAGTTGGCCGAGGTCCCCGGCGCGTTGATCCGGCGGTTCTGCAGGTCTTCCATCGTCTCGACCGGGAAGGTCGCGTAGACGTCGTAGACGTCGGTGATCAGCGACGACAGCGGCACCATGTTGTTGTCCGCCCAGCTTTGCGCCAGGTCTTCCTGGTTCACGTTCAGGTCGTCGAAGATCTCGATCAGCATCCGGTGGTCGGGCGTGGCGAAGGGCGTGAAGTAGGTCACGTTCTGCAGCGGCATGGTCGAGCCTTCCCAGACCGTGCCGACCATGCCGATGTCGACGATGCCGTCCTGCACCGCCTCGCGGGTGTCGGTGAACTTGTAGAGCGTGCCGGCATAGGCCTCGTTCCAGTTCACCTCGTATTCGCCGCCGGCCTCTTCGAGGATGCGGTTCACCTCGGGCTGGAAGGTGTTCTTCATCGCGTAGACCCAGATGTTCTGTTCCGGGTGCGACGAGCCGATGTTGACGGTGATCGTCTGCTGCGCGGCTGCGGCGGAGGCGACAATGGTCGCTGCGGCCGCAAGGGCGAAGGTCGTGTGCTTCATTCTGTCCTCCCTGACATCGGGCGCGGGATCGTCGCGGCGCCCGTCGCGTTTCTGCGGTCTCAGTCCTCGAAGGCCCCCAGCGCGCGCAGGATGCGCTCGGGGGTGAACGGCATCGCGGTCACCTCGCCGCCCAGCGGGCGGATGGCGTCGTTGATGGCGTTCATGATCGCCGCGGGCGCCCCGGCGGTGCCGGCCTCTCCGGCGCCCTTCGCGCCAAGCTGCCCCTCCTCGGTGGGCGTCTCGACGTGGCGGATGATCATGTCGGGCATCTCGGCCGACATCGGCACCAGGTAATCGGCCATCGAGCCGTTCAGCAGCTGCCCGTCGGCGTCGTAGCAGACCTCCTCGAACAGCGCGCCGCCGATCCCCTGCACGATGCCGCCGCGGATCTGCTCGTCGACCAGCTGCGGGTTGATGATCCGCCCGCAATCCTCGACGCACCAGTGCTTGAGCAGCTTGACGAAGCCGGTCTCGACGTCGACCTCGACGTAGGACGCCTGCACGCCGTTGGTGAAGGCGTAGGGGTAGTTCGACGTGATGTAGTGCCGCGTCTGCATCAGCTCGCGCGGCAGCTCCGGCGGCAGCGTGTCGCCGCGGAAATAGACGATGCGTCCGACCTCGGAAAGCGGCAGGCGCTCCTCGCCGGTCCCGGCGTCGACCACCACGCCGTCGCGGATGTCGAGCGTTTCGGCCTTGGCCTGCAGCATCGCCGCCGCGACCTCCAGCACCTGGTCGCGCAGCGCCCGGCCCGCGCGCAGCGCCGCCTCGCCGCCGATGCCCGCGCCGCGCGACGCCCAGGTCCCGCCGCCGAAGGGCGTGACGCGGGTGTCGCCGGTGACGACGCGCACCATGTCGGGGCGGATGCCTACGCCTTCGGCGACGATCTGCGCCATGATCGCCTCGGTGCCCTGGCCCTGCTCGGTCACGCCGGTCAGCGCCACGACCGAGCCGTCGGGGTCCATCCGCACCGTGCAGCCGTCCTGCGCCGAGATCCGCGCGCCCCCGATGCCGTACATGAAGGGCGAAGGGTTGGTCAGCTCGATGAAGCTGGCGATGCCGATGCCGCGGTGGATGCCCTTCTCGCGCAACTCGGCCTGCTCGGCCCGCAGCGCGTCGTAGTCCATCGCCTCGACCAGCGCGTCGAGGCTGCGCTCGTGGCTGAGGCCCTCCAGCTTCAGCCCCGCGGCGGTCGAGACCGGGTAGGCGTCGTCGCGGATCACGTTGCGGCGGCGGAACTCGATCGGGTCGATGCCCATGGCATGGGCGGCCTTGTCCACCAGACCCTCGGTGATCGCCACGGCGACCGGGTGGCCCACCGCGCGATACTGCGCGCAGATGCCCTTGTTCTGGAACACGGTCGAGGACCGCACGCGGTAATGGTCGAAGGCGTAGGGCCCGCCGATCAGGTTCGTCACCTGCAGGCCCTCGACGGCCGATGTGCGCGGGTAGATCGAGTACGGGCCGATCCCCGTCCAGTCGTCCACGTCGAAGCCCAGGATCTTTCCGTCCGCGTCCATCGCGATCCGGCCCGTCGCCTCGTGGTCGCGGGCGTGGATGTCGGAGACGAAGGATTCCAGCCGGTCGGCGGTGAACTTCACCGGGCGGCCCAGCACCTTCGAGATCGCGGCCGTCGCCACCTCGTCGGCATAGACGTGCACCTTGACGCCGAACGACCCGCCCACGTCGCCGCAGACCACGCGCACGCGGCTTTCGGGCAGGTCCATGTGCTTGGCCAGCAGCACCTGGAGCATGTGCGGCGCCTGGTTCGAGACATGCGCCGTGAGCTCGCCCTCGCCGGCCTTCCAGTCGGCCAGGATCACCCGCGGTTCGAGCGTCACGCCGGTGTGGCGGCCGGTCTTGAACCAGCCCTCGACCACCTTGTGCGCATTGGCGAAGGTCTCGTCGACCGCGCCCGCCTCGTTGGTCTTGCGGAAGCACAGGTTGTCGTCATAGCCCTCGTGGATCACCGGCGTGTCCGGGTCCAGCGCGCTCATCATGTCGGTGACGGCGGGCAGTTCCTCGTACTCGACCATCACCAGGTCGGCGGCCTCCTCGGCCAGCGCGCGGGTGCGGGCGACCACGGCCACGACGGGCTCGCCCACCCAGCGCACGCGGTCCACCGCCAGCGCGTGTTGCGGCGGCGCCTTCATGCCTGTCAGGTGATCGAGCTTCCCCTCCCACGGGGTGCAGACCTTGGCCAGTTCCGGTCCGGTGAAGACGCGGATCACGCCCTTGGCCGCCATCGCCTCGGCCGCGTCGATGCCGGTGATCCGCGCATGCGCGTGCGGCGAGCGGACGAACGCCACGTGCACCATGCGCGGCAGCGTGATGTCGTCGACGTACCGCCCCTGGCCGGCGGCCAGCCGCGCCGCGTTGGGGCGCGGCACCGTGCGGCCGATATAGCTGTTCGGGCGGTTCGGGTCCTCGAAACGGATCGTCATGCGGTCGTCCTTTCGGCGCGGGCCTTCGCGGTCGTCTCGATCGCGTCGACGATGGCCTCGTACCCGGTGCAGCGGCAGTAATTGCCCGAGATGTGCTCGCGGATCTCCTCGCGGCTGGGCACGCCGCCGCGTTCGAGCAGCGCCTTGGCCGAGACCAGCATGCCCGGCGTGCAATAGCCGCATTGCAGCGCGTTGCGCGCCACGAAGGCCTCCTGCA
Source organism: Citreimonas sp. (assembly GCF_042096055.1). Lineage (NCBI taxonomy): Bacteria > Pseudomonadati > Pseudomonadota > Alphaproteobacteria > Rhodobacterales > Roseobacteraceae > Citreimonas > Citreimonas sp. Next base: position 24,981 of record NZ_JBELMH010000025.1, read on the forward strand.
GGTCGGCGATGGCGGCAGTGTCGGTCAGGCCCTCGACGGTCCAGACCTCGGCGCCCTCCAGCTGCGCGGCCAGCGTCAGGCAGCCGCGCACGGCCTGCCCGTCCACCACCACGGTACAGGCGCCGCAGACCCCGTGTTCGCACCCGGCATGCGAGCCGGTCAGCCCGAGGTCGAGGCGCAGGAAGTCGATCAGGTGCCGACCGGCGGGCACCGTGGCCTCGACCTCTTCGCCGTTGACGGTGACCGTCAGGTCGATGCGGTCGCGAAAGGCGTCGGTCATGCACCCTCTCCCATGTCGGCGACGAGACGGCGCAGCAGCACGCCCGCCAGGTGTTTGCGATAGGCGGCACTGGCCTGCGTGTCCGACGGCGGGTCCAGATCGCCGGCGATCGCCGTGGCCGCGCCGTCCACGTCGCCCGCGTCCAGCGCCTGCATCGCGCCTGTGCACAGCATCGGGCGGGGGCCCGCGCCGAAGGCCGCGACGCGGTGGGCGCCGTCGCGCCGGACCGCGGCCAGCCCGACCAGCGCGTAGTCGCCCGCGCGGCGGGCCGCCTCGCGGATGGCCTGCACCTCGCCCCGCGCCTTCAGCGGCACGGCGATGGCGGTCAGGATCTCGCCCTCGGCGATGGCGGTCTCGAACACCTCGACGAAGAACTCCTCGGCGGCCACTTCGCGCGTGCCGTCCGGGCCTTCCAGCAGGATCGTCGCGCCCAGCGCCAGCGCGCAGGCGGGAAATTCGGCCGCGGGGTCGGCGTGGGCGATCGAGCCGCCGATCGTGCCGCGGTTGCGGATCGCGTCGTGGGCGATGAAGGGAACCGCGCGCGCCAGCAGCGGCGCGTGCTCGGCGATCAGCGGGTCGGCGGCAATTTCGGAGTGTCGGGTCAATGCGCCGATCACCAGCCGGTCGCCCTCGAGCCGTGTGCCGCGCAATGACGCGATGCCGGTGATGTCCACCAGCATGTCGCCGGCGCTGAGGCCCATGTTCATCGCCGCCAACAGGCTTTGCCCGCCCGCCAGCACGCGGCCCATGCCGTCCGACCCGCCCAGCAGGTCGATCGCATGGCGCACGTCCTTAGCCCGGGCGTAGCCCCCGACCGATGCCTTCATGATTCTCCTCCCCGTCGCGCGAAACGCGCTGTTGAGCGTATGATCTTGTAGATCGTATGCTCAATTACCGTATCATTACCTTACGACAGGGCGACCGATCAAGTAGATTCGGGCAGGCCGAGGGGATACGGGGAAGCATGGCACCAAGGGCAGAGACCATTCCGGAGACCGAGACGGCGCGGCGCAGGCTGCCGCCCGAGGAACGGCGCGAGCAGATCCTGGACGCCGCGGTGCGCTTCTTCGCGGATGTGGGGCTCGAGGGAAACACGCGCGATCTGGCCAAGCGGCTGGGCGTCACGCAGTCGCTGATCTTCCGCTATTTCGACAGCAAGCAGTCGCTGATCGAGGCGGTCTACGCGCGCGTCTACCTCGACCGGATCTCGCCCGACTGGGCGGGCCTGCTGCGCGACCGCTCGCGCCCCGTGCAAGAGCGCATGTCCACCTTCTACAACGAATACGGCGAGCGCATCTTCGACCACGACTGGATGCGCATCTTCATGTTCTCGGGGCTGGCCGGCGCAGACCTGAACCGGCGCTACCTCGACCACCTGGGCCGGACGCTGCTGCTGCCGATGCTGGACGAGATCCGCGCCGAGCGCGGCCGCGCGCCCACGCCCGAGGACCTGTGGTCGCTGCATGGGGGGATCGTCTATATCGGCATCCGCAAGCACATCTACCAGGTGCCGGTGCCCGACGATCCGCAGCCCGAGATCGACCGCGCCATCGCCCGCTTCCTCGACGCCGTCTGAGAGGGGGAACGCCGGTCGCCGCTCGGCCCGGCAGGGCCGGACCATCGCCCCGCCCGCCGTCCCACCGGGGTCGTCAGTTGACGCGGGCGACCACGTAGTCGGCGAGGTCGATCAGAAGGTCGCGGATCTCGCCCTGCGGCAGGCGGCCCATCGCGTCCTTGGCGCGCGCGACCCAGGACAGCGCCTCGGCGCGGGTGGCTTCCAGAGCGCCGTGCTTGTCCATCAGCGCGATCGCGTGCGGCAGGTCGTCGTCGCGCTGGTCGCCCTTCTCGATCACGCGGGTCCAGAAGGCGCGTTCCTCCCCGTCCGCCCGGGCCACCGCCTTGATCACCGGCAGGGTCAGCTTGCGCTCGCGGAAGTCGTCGCCGACGTTCTTGCCCGTCGCGTCCGAGCCCCAGTAATCCAGCAGGTCGTCGACGATCTGGAAGGCGATCCCCAGCGCGTCGCCGTAGTCGAACAACGCGCGCACCTCGTCCTCGGGGCGCTCGGCGATCACGCCGCCCACTTCGGTCGCGGCCGAGAACAGCGCCGCGGTCTTGCCGCGCACCACCTGGCGGTAGATGTCCTCGGTCGTGGACAGGTTCTGCGCCGCGGTCAGCTGCAGCACCTCGCCCTCGGCGATCGTCGCCGCGGCGTCCGACAGGATGCGCAGCACGCGCAGGTTGCCGGTCTCGGTCATCAGCTGGAAGCTGCGCGCGAACAGGTAGTCGCCGACCAGCACGCTCGACTTGTTGTCCCACAGCAGGTTCGCCGTCGGCCGGCCCCGGCGCTGGGCGCTTTCGTCGACCACGTCGTCGTGCAGCAGCGTCGCGGTGTGGATGAACTCGACCGTCGCGGCCAGGTGCACGTGGTAGGGGCCCTCGTAGCCGCACAGCTTCGCCGCCGCCAGCGTCAGCATCGGGCGCAGCCGCTTGCCGCCGGCCTCGACCAGGTGCGCCGTCACCTCGGGGATGCGCGGCGCGTGGCGCGAGGCCATCCGCTCGCGGATCACCGCGTTCACGGCGTCCATCTCGGCGGCCAGCAGCGTGGCGAGACGGTCGTGCGGCTTCGCGTGCGGGTCGTCCAAGCTCATCCTGTCTCCCAACGAAGCCTCGACAACGGCCGGGGCGTGATCTTACATCCATCCCATGGAAGAGCTCTTGCGCACCAACGATATCACGCTGATCCCGTACGCCAGGAGCCTTCTCGACGCCGAGGGTATAGACAGCTTCGAGTTCGACGTAAACATGAGCGTCCTCGAAGGCTCCATCGGCATTCTTCCACGTAGGCTCATGGTGCGCCGCGACCAGATCGACGGCGCCCGCCGCGTGCTGCGCCAGGCGGGCATCCGGTTTGAGACATGAGCCCTTCGCCGACGACGCCCTGACGCGCGACGCGTTCCTGGGCGGAAGGCTGCACATCCGCCAGCCGCGCGACGGCTACCGTGCGGGCATCGACCCGGTGCTGCTGGCCGCCGCGGTCCCCGCGAAACCCGGCGAGACCGCGCTGGAACTGGGCTGCGGCGCCGCTCCGGCGCTGTGCTGCCTCGGGATCCGCGTGCCCGGCCTGACGCTTGCGGGGCTGGAACTGCAGCCGGGCTATGCCGACCTCGCGCGCCGGAACCTTGCCGAAAACGGCCTGTCCGGCACGATCCACACCGGCGACGTGACCGACCCGCCCGCCGGATTGCGGGCGATCACCGCGCATCACGTTCTGATCAATCCACCGTATTTCGAGCCCGGAAACCGCAGCCCCGCGCCCGATCCGGGGCGCGAGATCGCGCTGGCCGGCCCCGCGCCGCTGCCCGCCTGGATCGACACCGCCGCGCGGCGCCTGCGCCCCGGCGGCACCTGCACGATCGTGCTGCGGGCCGAACGTCTGCCAGACGCGCTGACCGCCCTGACCGCGCGCCTCGGGTCGCTCGAGGCGCTGCCGTTGCTGCCCCGCGCGCGGACCGCGCCGCGGCTGGTGCTGCTGCGCGCGCGCAAGGGCGGGCGCGCCGCCTTCCGCCTGCACGCAGGCCTGATCCTGCACGAAGGCGATTCGCACGACCGGGACGGCGACGACTACGCCCCCGCCGTCGCCGCGGTGCTGCGCAACGCAGAGGCGCTCAAATTTTCGCCCTGACACGGTAAGGTTGTCACAAAATCTTGGCATTCCCTTGCCGGATGCTGCAGGCGCAGCGTGACAGACTCGGTTTCCTGTGATGCACTGAAAGCCTCGACACCAGATGGAGGATACCATGAGCCTTAGTTCGCACCTGCAGGAACTGAAGCGGAAGCACCAGACGCTTTCGATGGCCGTGGAAGAGGCGCAGCGCGCGCCCAGTGTTGACGATTTGCATCTGTCCGACCTCAAGAAGCGCAAGTTACGCCTGAAAGAGGAGATCACGCGCCTGACCCCGTCGGCGTGATCCGCCGGCCCGCGCGCTGCGGGCAGGTGCTTCGGGGTCTCCGACCCATCCCTTGACCTGAAAGCGGTCGGACCGCGCCCCGTCAGGCGCGGCCGACACGCCGCCGGCCCGCAGGCCGACGGAAACAGGGCTTCAGCCCGCCAGGAACCGCGCCAGCGCATCAACCTCGGGTTGCGCGATCTCGTGCCCGCCGGGGTGCCATTGCGTGGTGACGTCCGCGCCCTGCGCGCCGAACCAGTCGATCAGCGCCTGCGTCTGCGGTTTCGGGCAGATCGGGTCGCGCTCGCCCGCGCTCAGCAGCACCCGCGTGCCGGCAAGGCCGGGCTGCGGATCGGGCGTCCACGGGATCAGCGCGTGCAGCAGCGCCATGTCGGTGAACAGCTCCGGGTGCCGGAACGCCACCGCCGCCATGATGTTCGCACCGTTGGAATAGCCCAGCCCGATCACGCGCCCGGCGCCCAGCCGCGCCTTGTGCGCCGCGACGAACGCGGCCATCCGCGTCGTGCGCCTGTCCAGGTCCTCCATGTCGTAGACGCCTTCCGCCTTGCGGCGGAAATAGCGCAGCGCGCCCATCTCGGACACGTCGCCGCGGGCCGAGATCACGTGCGCCCCTGGCAGGATCTGCCGGGGAAAGTCGTGGAATTGCGCCTCGGACCCGCCGGTGCCGTGGAAGGTGAAGACCAGCGGCGCGCCGGGCGCGCCCGTCGTCTCGGCGAAGGTGTAGGCGTTCAGGTCGTCTTTCGCGTCAGTCACGGATCGGCTCCAAGTGTTGTTCCAGCGCCTTGCGCAGGTGTTCGTGCTGGCTGGGCAGTTTCAGCGCCTGGCCCAGATGCGCGGTGTCCTCGTCGCGGTCGAAGCCGGGCTCGTTCGTGGCCACCTCGAACAGCACGCCGCCAGGCGTGCGGAAGTAGATCGCCCAGAAATAGTCGCGGTCGATCACCGGCGTCACCTGATACCCCGTGTCCATCAGCGCCTTGCGCACTTCCAGCTGCTTCTCGCGGTTGTCGACGCTGAAGGCGACGTGGTGCACGCTGCCAGCACCCTGGCTCGCCTCGGGGGCGGCGACCTCGGTGATGTCGATCACCTGCGCCGCGTTGCCGTCCGGCACCCGGAAGCGGGTGACGTTGCCGTCGGCGCCCTCGCGCTCGTAGCCCATGAAGCCCAGCAGTTCCGCCGTCGCCGCCGCGCCGCGCGCGCTCAGCCGCATGTCGGCCGAGTGGAAGCCGCGGATCGCCGCCTCGTCCGGGACGCCGTTCCCGATCCAGCCGGGGCGGTCGTCGTCGGCCTCGACCAGCGCGAAGCCGTCGCCGTCCGGTCCGCGGAAGGCCAGCACGTTCTCGCCGAAGCGGGTGCCCTTCTGCACGCCCGGCACCTCGTATGTGCTCAGCCGCTCCTGCCACCAGGGCAGGGCGCCCTTGGGCACGATGAAGGCGGTGGTCGCGACCTCGCCCGCCCCCGACCGGCCGCGGCGCGCGCCCGAGAACGGGAAGTAGGTCATCACCGTGCCGGGCGTGCCCTGCTCGTCGCCGTAATACAGGTGGTAGACGTCGGGCGCGTCGAAGTTGACGGTCTTCTTCACCCGGCGCATGCCCAGCGTCCTGGTGAAGAAGTCATTGTTGCCCTGCGCGCCGCTCGCGATCGAAGTCACGTGGTGCAGCCCGTTGATCTGTTTCAGCATGGCGGGTCTCCTGTCCGTTGATCCGGATATAGGCCGCGCGCTGACGCAGAGAAACAGGTGCCCGCGCGCGGAATTGGTGCGCGCGTGCACAGCGATTTTCAGGGGCGCGCCGGGGCAAATCCTAAGGCTTCGTGAATCCGTCTCTGCAAGCCATTGATTTTGCTATGGCGCGCCCGTGTCCCATCGTGGGACACCCGATCACGAGAAGAATTGCGCCCCGTTGGCCGAGATGGTCGAGCCGTTGATGAACCCCGCATCGTCCGAGGCCAGGAAGGTCACGCAGCGCGCGATCTCGTCCGGCTCGCCCAGCCGCCCGGCCGGGATCTGCCCGATGATCGCCTCGCGCACCTTCTCGGGTACGGCCATCACCATCTCGGTCGCGATGTAGCCCGGGCAGACCGCGTTGGCCGTGATTCCCGCCCGCGCGCCCTCCTGCGCGAGGCTGCGCACGATCCCGAGGTCGCCCGCCTTGGTCGCGGCATAGTTGACCTGCGCGAACTGGCCCTTCTGGCCGTTGATCGACGAGATCACGATGATCCGCCCGAACTTCCGCTCGCGCATGCCCGGCCAGACCGGGTGGACCGTGTTGAAGACGCCCGTGAGGTTGGTGTCGATCACCTCTTTCCACTGGTCCGGAGTCATCTTGTGGAACGGCGCATCGCGGGTGATGCCGGCGTTGGCGACGACCACGTCGATCGGCCCCAGGTCGGCCTCGACCTTGGCGATCCCCTCCTTCGAGGCGTCGTAGTCGGCCACGTTCCACTTGTAGGTCTTGATGCCCGTGGCCTCGGTGAAGGCCGCGGCCTTCTCGTCGTTGCCGGCGTAGGTCGCGGCGACCTCGTAGCCGTCGGCCTTCAGCCGCTTCGAAATCGCCTCGCCGATGCCGCGGCTGCCGCCGGTGACCAGTGCTACACGTCCCATGGGTTCTCCTCCTCAGTGTGTTTCGTCTTCAAATTTCGTCTGGCAGGCCCTCTTCCAGCCAGCGCCGGGCATCCTCCTGACCCTGCGCCCACGTCGCCCGCAGCTTCTCGGGGTCGGTGAAATCGATCTTGTCGGCCTCCGTCTCGTCCGAAGGGGCGACATAGGTCCGCCCGTCGATGCGCGGCACGTTCCTGTAGCGCCGCGTCAGCAGGATCAGCGTGTCGCCCTCGTCCGGACGGGGCATCGGCGCCTGGTCGGCCATGCCGCCGTCGACGGTTGGTCGGCCATCCCACAGCGGCGGCTCGAAGACCGGCGGGATGACGGCGGCGGCGCAGACCAGATCGACCAGCTTGCCGTCCCGGGCGGCCTGCCGCGCGTCGACGAGCGTGTATTCCAGCCCCATCTTCTCGGCCCAGTCGAAGTGGGGGGCATTGACGACCTTGAGCTCGGCCTCGTA
>NZ_JBELMH010000025.1:32384-37342 GCF_042096055.1 Citreimonas sp.
CCACCGCTGACCCCGGTCACCCGTTCGGGTGCCATCGTGCCGTTCCGGCAGAGCACGTCCATGACGCCGCCCTGCCAGAAGCATCGCAACCCGCCGCCGGAAAAGACGAGCTGCCGGGGGTTTCGCGGAAGCGGGCGCATGCGCATGCGGACCCCTTGCGGGACCCGCCCGGCCTCAGGGCCGCTCGACGCACATGGCGACGCCCATGCCGCCGCCGATGCAAAGGGTCGCAAGGCCCTTCTTCGCGCCGCGGCGCTTCATCTCGAACAGCAGGGTGTTGAGCACGCGCGCCCCCGAGGCACCGATCGGGTGGCCGATGGCGATCGCGCCGCCGTTCACGTTCACGATGGACGAGTCCCAGCCCATGTCCTTGTTGACCGCGCAGGCTTGGGCGGCGAAGGCCTCGTTCGCCTCGACAAGCTCGAGGTCCTCGACCTTCCAGCCGGCCTTTTCCAGCGCCTTGCGGCTGGCATGGATCGGGCCGACGCCCATGATCGACGGATCAAGCCCCGCGGTCGCGTAGGACGCGATGCGCGCCAGCGGCTCGATCCCGCGGCGCTCGGCCTCGTCGGCGGACATCAGCAGGGCGCCGGCGGCGCCGTCGTTGAGGCCCGAGGCGTTGGCCGCCGTCACGCTGCCGTCCTTGGCAAAGGCGGGGCGCAGCTTCTGCATGCCCTCGATCGTGGCGCCGTGGCGGATGTATTCGTCCTTGTCGACGACGATGTCGCCCTTGCGGGTCTTCACGGTGAAGGCGACCACCTCGTCGTCGAACTTGCCGGCCTTCTGCGCGGCCTCGGCCTTGTTCTGCGACGCCAGCGCGAACTCGTCCTGCTGCTCACGGCTGATCTGCCATTGCTGCGCCACGTTCTCGGCGGTGTTGCCCATGTGGTAGCCGTTGAAGGCATCCCACAGGCCGTCGCGGATCATCGTGTCGATGTAGGTGACGTCGCCCATCTTGTGGCCGGCGCGCAGGTGCGCGGCGTGGGGTGACAGCGTCATGCTTTCCTGGCCGCCGGCGCAGACGATCTGCGCGTCGCCCAGCATGATGTGCTGCGCGCCCAGCGCCACGGCCCGCAGACCCGAGCCGCAGACCTGGTTGATGCCCCAGGCCGCCGATTCCTTGGGCAGGCCGGCGTTGATGTGCGCCTGGCGCGCGGGGTTCTGGCCCTGCGCCGCGGTCAGGACCTGGCCCAGGATGGTCTCGGACACCTCGGCCTTGTCGATGCCGGCGCGGGCGACCAGTTGCTCGAGCACGGCGGCGCCGAGGTCATGGGCGGGGGTGGTGGCGAATGCGCCCCCGAAACTGCCCACGGCGGTCCGTGCGGCGCTAGCGATTACCACGTTCGTCATGCTGATCCCTCCAACGGTCGAGACACTTTGGTCGGCCAGCGCAGCGGGTGCAAGCGGCCGTGTCGCAACGGGAGGTATCTCAGCCTGTGCCGAAGCGACACAGGACCATGTGTCTCACCAGGTATCAGGCGGTTTGACGGGCTTCCGATTCGCGCCACGGCGGCGTCACCTTGGGGGCGCCGCAATGGTAGCCCTGAAGACAGGTGAGCCCCAGTTCGCGCAGCACGATCGCATCCTCGTGGCTTTCGACCGATTCGGCGACGGTGAACATGTCGAACTGGTCGGCGATCGACACGATTGCCGCCACGAGGACCTGGTTGTCGGGATCGCGCGCGATGTCGCGGGTGAACTCGCCGTCGATCTTCAGCAGGTCGAAGTAGAAATCCTTGAAGTGACGCAGCGCAGTGTAGCCCGAGCCGAAATCGTCGATCGCGAAGGACACGCCGCGGCCCTGCGTGGCATGCATGAAGTCGACCAGAAGCTCGGGCACGGTGATCGCCGAATGCTCGGTCACTTCGAGGATCAGGCGCTCGCCCACCGTCGGATCGGCGTCGAGCCCCTGTTCCAGCGTCTCGCGCCACTTCTTGTAGCCGATCGAGCGCGCCGACATGTTGATCGACAGGCGCAGCGCGGGCTCGCGCTTGAGCTCGGCCAGGCCCTTCTGCAGCGCGATGCAGTCGAGCTGGCGGCCCATTTCGGTCGTCTCGACCGCATGGATGAAGTCGCCGGCAGGGATCACGCGGCCGGTTTCGTCCAGCACGCGCACGAGACCCTCGTAGAAGGCGACCTTGTCGGGGGCCTGCGCCTGGACCACCGGCTGGAAGGCCAGCAACACCTCGTGATACTCGATCGCGCGTCGCACCATGGCGAGGATGCCGGCATCGCGCCGGCTGACCGCGTAGTCGAGCGCGCTGTTCATTTCGGCCGGCACGTCCGCGCTGTGCATCAGGAAGCTCCCGTCATCTTTCACCGTCACCGGGGCGACCATGGCATGCGGGGCTTAATGGGTGCTTAAGCCCCGCATGCCGGCGCGACCAGCCCGCGAAAGCCGCGCGGCGCCCTTGACTCGGGCCGGCGGGAGAGGCACACGCCGCGCATTGGTGTTGGTGGCCCCCGCAAGGGGATTCCTGTCGGGCACCCGGGTCGTTCCGGAACGCCAGAGGACAACGCCCTTCACATGGCCGCGCCGCGGCCGCAATCGAAGGAGATCAGACGGTGACCAAACGCACCTCTGCCAAGTACAAGATCGACCGCCGCATGGGCGAGAACATCTGGGGGCGCCCGAAGTCCCCGGTCAACCGCCGCGAATACGGCCCCGGCCAGCACGGCCAGCGCCGCAAGGGCAAGCTGTCTGACTTCGGCATCCAGCTGCGCGCCAAGCAGAAGCTGAAGGGCCATTACGGCGACCTGACCGAGAAGCAGTTCCGCCGCATCTTCGCCGAGGCCGAGCGCCTGCGCGGCGACACCGGCGAGATCCTGATCGGCCTGCTCGAAAGCCGGCTCGACGCCGTCGTCTACCGCGCGAAGTTCGTCGCCACGGTCTTCGCCGCACGTCAGTTCGTGAACCACGGCCACGTGCTGGTGAACGGCAAGCGCGTCAACATCCCGTCCTACCGCGTCAAGGAAGGCGACGTGATCGAGGTGCGCGAGAAGTCCAAGCAGATGACCGCGATCCTCGAGGCGACCCAGCTGCCCGAGCGCGACGTGCCGGACTACATCGACGTCGACCACAACAAGCTGACCGCGACCTTCGTCCGCACGCCCGCCCTGTCGGACGTGCCCTACGCGGTCGTGATGGAGCCGAACCTGGTCATCGAATTCTACGCCCAGAACTGATCGGGCGGACATCGCACAAGGAAAGGGTCGTCCCGTCGGGGCGGCCCTTTTTCGTGCCTGCCGCTGTGACGCGCGCAACCGATACAAAAAAAGGCCGCGCCCGGATCGGGTGCGGCCCTTGCGACGGTGCCGGTGGCACCGCGATGTCGGCGTCGTTCAGACGTAATACATGTCGCGGAACACGTGCCGCGCGATGTCTTCACGCTTGAGGCCGATGCGCGCCAGTTCCTGATCGGACATCGCGTTCAGGCGCTCTGCTTCGCGCATGCGCGAGTTCGACTCGGCGATGGCGGTGAAGAAGTTCAGGATCGCGGAGCCGACGTTGTGGAAGAAACCGGTTCCGGAATGCGGTGCGCTGGTGTGGATATGGGCCATTGTGCTGTTCCTTGGTCTGCCTTGCGTTGACCGACAGGTATGCCGCAGTGCAGCGAAGCGGTAGGCCCATCCGGGAATACCCGCCCTTCGCGCAATGCATGGCGCCTTACCAAGAGATTGACGGCGACACGCCGCGCCGAGACCGCGATCGGACGGACAGAGGTGGCCGAAGCCTTGCGGCGACGCGCGCTCTAGCGCCGTTTCAGGGTGTCGCCGTACGAGATGCGCGGCGTCAGCTCGATCACCTTTTCGAGCGGCGCATCCGGGTTCTCGACGCGCGACGCGATGATCTGTGCGGCGCGGGTGCCGATCTCGTTCCGGCAGGCATCCATCGTGGCGATGGAGCGCGGCAGGCCGTCCAGCAACTCGACCCCGTTGAAGCCGGCAAGCCCCATGCGCCCGGGAATGTCGATGCCCTGCGCCAGCAGCTCCAGAAGGCCGCCGGCGGCGATCATGTCATTGGAATAATAAAGGAATTCCAGTTCCGGCTCGCGCAGAAGCATGGCGCGGGTCATTTCGCGCCCCTTGGCCAGCGCCGAGCCGCCCGAATAGAATTCCTGGTCGATGACCTCGACGCCCTCCTTGGCCAGCGCCTCGGTGAAGCCCTCGAAGCGCTTCCGGGCACGGTGGTCCAGCGGCATCTTGGTGCCCATGAAGCCGATGTTGCGGTAGCCCTGCTTGAGGATCGCGCGCGCCATCTCGCGCCCGGCGCGGCGGTGGCTGATCCCGACGGCGCAATCGATCGGCGTGCCGTCGGTATCCATGATCTCGACCACGGGAATGCCGCTCGAGCGCAGCATCGCCTTTGACGCGTCCGAATGTTCGAGACCCGCGACGATGACGCCGGACGGGCGCCAGGACAGCATCTCGTAGAGCACCCGCTCTTCCTTTTCGGGAAGGTAGTCGGTGACGCCGACGACGGGCTGCAGGTCGGTCTGCTCGAGCACCGCCGAGATGCCGGACATGACCTCGGGGAAGACCATGTTGCGCAGGCTGGGGATGACCACCGCCACCAGGTTCACCCGCTGGCTGGCCAGCGCGCCGGCGATCTTGTTGGGCACGTAGCCCAGGGACTTCGCCGCCTCGAGCACCTTCTGCCGGGTGGCTTCGCTGACGTCGCCGCGATTGCGCAGCACGCGCGACACCGTCATCTCGGACACGCCGGAGGCCTCCGAGACATCGCGGAGCGTCAGCGGGCGGGGATCGTCATTGGGCAACGGAGTATCCTTTCGAGGCTGATCCGATGTTACCGCAATCGCGCCGGCGCTCAAGCGTGGCGCTGCGTTCGTTCCATGCGCCGAGGGTGACAAGGCGCTTTCCCCACGCTAGGAACCGATGCAGCGGTCCCGTGGCTCAACTGGATAGAGCAGCCCCCTCCTAAGGGGCAGGTTGCAGGT
>NZ_JBELMH010000026.1:0-36582 GCF_042096055.1 Citreimonas sp.
GGTTCCTGGTGATCGCGACGCAGGGCAAGGGCGACATGGACGCGCTGCGCGCCGCGGCGCGGTCGCAGGCGTCCTACGTCGCCTTCGTCGGCTCGCGCCGGAAGTTCGCGACGCTGGCCGCCAAGCTGGAGGACGAGGGCGTGCCGCGCGCCTGGCTGGACCGGGTGCACGCGCCCGCCGGCCTCGACATCAAGGCGATCACGCCCGACGAGATCGCGCTGTCGATCCTGGCCGAGGTGATCGCCGCCCGCCGCGGCGCCGACCGCGTCGGCACCGCCGCGTGATCGCGCGCCTGGCCCGCGCGCTGCGCCGGCTGGCGCCGTCGGACGAGGCTGCGCGCATCCTGTCGAACATCAAGTTTCCCTGTTGCTGAATGAGGAGGAAAGCATGGAACTCAAGGAAGAGATCTTCATCCCCGCCCCGCGCGAGACGGTCTATGCCGCGCTCAACGACACCGAGATGCTGAAGGCCTGCATCCCGGGATGCGAGGAGCTGGTCCGCCACTCCGAAACCGAGCTCGAGGCCAAGGTCGTGCTGAAGGTCGGGCCGGTGAAGGCGCGGTTCGCGGGCAAGGTCACGCTGAACCCCTACGATCCGCCGCGCGCCTTCTCGCTGACCGGCGAGGGCAACGGCGGCGCGGCCGGGTTCGCCAAAGGCGGCGCCGACGTGGTGCTGGAGGAGGTCGAGGGCGGCACCCGCCTGACCTACGAGGCGAAGGCCGATATCGGCGGCAAGCTGGCGCAGCTCGGCTCGCGCCTGGTGCAGGGGACGGCGAAGAAGCTGTCGGCCAAGTTCTTCGACTGCCTGGCCGAGAAGGTCGCCGAGGGCGAGAAGGCGCCCGCCGCGTGATGCGCGTCGCGTCCGCCTGACGGAACGGCGCCGATTTCTGCGTGGTTGCAATGGCCTGTCCCTGCAATAGTGTTGCAGGGAACGTGACGCAGGGGGAGGCGATCGCAGATGGGGCCGTTGGAGGGCATCAGGGTCATCGAGCTGGGGCAGCTGATCGCGGGGCCGTATTGCGGCCAGGTGATGGCCGATTTCGGTGCCGAGGTGATCAAGATCGAGCCGCCGGGTGCGGGCGATCCGATGCGCCAGTGGGGCTGGGCCGACAAGGACGGCGACCCGGTCTGGTTCTCGGTGATCGCGCGCGGCAAACGCTCGGTGACGCTGAACCTGCGCGAGCCCGACGGCCAGCAGGTGCTGCGCGACCTGGTGCGCGACGCCGACGTGCTGATCGAGAATTTCCGCCCCGGCACGATGGAGCGCTGGGGCCTGGGCTACGACGCGCTGTCCGAGATCAACCCGCGCCTGATCATGGCGCGGGTGTCGGGCTACGGGCAGGACGGGCCGTATTCCAAGCGCGCGGGATTCGCCTCGGTCTGCGAGGCGGCGGGGGGCCTGCGCTACATCTCGGGCTATCCCGACCGGCCGCCGGTGCGCATCGGCATCAGCCTGGGCGACACGATGGCCGGCTTCAACGCCGCGATGGGCATCCTGCTGGCGCTGCAGCACCGCCACACGACCGGGCGCGGTCAGGTCGTGGACAGCGCGATCTTCGAGGCGGTGCTGGGCCTGACGGAATCCATGGTGGCCGAGTACGACGCGGGAGGCCACATCCGCGAGCGCTTTGGCTCGGCCCTGCCGGGGATCGCGCCGTCGAACGCCTACCTCGCCGCGGACGAGCGCGAGGTCATTATCGGCGCCAACCAGGATTCGGTCTTCGGACGGCTGTGCGAGGTCATGGGCCGGCCCGGGCTGGCCACCGATCCGCGCTTCGCCGACCATCAGTCGCGCGGGCGCAACCAGGACCTGCTGGATTCGATGGTGGGCGAATGGACGCGCACGCTGCCCGCGCAGGAGATCGTCGACCGGCTGGCCGAGGCGGGCGTGCCGGTGGGGCTGGCCTACACGGCGGCCGACATGCTGGAGGACCCGCATTTCGAGGCGCGCGAAAGCGTGGTGCGGGTGGAGGATCCCAAGCGCGGCACGCTGGCCATGCAGAACGTCTTTCCGCGCCTGTCGGAAAGCCCCGGCGGCGTGCGGGCGCTGGGGCCCGAACTGGGCGCGGACACCGACGCGGTGCTGTCGCGGGTGGGCTACGACGCGGACCGGATCGCCGCGCTTCGCGAACGCGGGGTGATCTGAACAACGGGGGAACCCGGCCGCAAAGGCCGGGCAGGGGAGGAGAAGACATGAGCATTCCAACCAGGGACCGCGCGCGATGATCGAGCCCATTCTCGTCGTCGTCGTGCTGCTGGGGCTGATCGGGGCGGGAGCGCCGATCTTCCTGGCGCTGGGCGCGTCCGGCCTGCTGGGCCTCTACATGGCGCGGGGGTCGCTGGCGTTCTTCTTCGCGCCGACCTCGTTCTTCGGGCAACTCAACAGCTTCGAGCTGATCGCGCTGCCGCTGTTCATCCTGATGGGCAACGTGCTGGGGGCGACGCCGGTGGGGCGCAACCTGTTCCATGCGGCGTCGCTGTGGCTGCAATGGCTGCGCGGGGGGCTGGCGATCTCGACCGTGGGGGCCTCGGCGATCTTCGGCGCGGTCTCGGGCGTGTCGGTCGCGGGCGTGGCGGCGGTGGGGTCGATCGCGGTGCCGCAGATGCTGGACCGCGGCTATTCGCGCCACCTGGCGGCCGGGTCGGTGGCGTCGTCGGGCGCGCTGGCGATGCTGATCCCGCCGTCTGTGCCGTTCATCATCTACGGCGCGGTGTCGGGCGTGTCGGTGGGCGCGCTGTTCATCGGCGGCATCGTCCCGGGCATCGCGCTGGCACTGGCGCTGTCGCTCTACATCTACGTGCGCGTGCTTCTGAACCCGCACGAGGCGCCGCCCGCCACCGGGCCCAAGCCCGCGATGTCCGAGAAGATCCGCGCGCTGGGCGGCATCTGGCACGCGCTGCTGCTGGTCTTCATCGTGCTGGGAGCGATCTACAGCGGCATCGCCACCCCGTCCGAGGCCGCGGCCTTCGGCGCGGCGGGCGCGCTGATGATCGCCGCCTTCGTGTTCCGCTGCCTCGACTGGGCGAAGACGCGCGAGATCTTCGTCAGCTCGATCAAGGTGTCGGGCGCGATCATGCTGATCATCGGCTGCGCCAAGATCTTCGGCGACTACCTCAACCTCGTGCGCGTGCCGGAAAACGTCTCAGCCGCGCTGACGGCCACCGAGCTGCCGGGCTGGGCGATCCTGACGCTGATCATGATCGCGCTGGTGCTGCTGGGCATGCTGGTCGACGCGGTGTCGCTGATCGTGGTGACCACGCCGATCCTGCTGCCGCTGATCACCACGCTGGGCTACGACCCGCTGTGGTTCGGCATCGTGCTGGTGATGAACCTGGAAATCGCGGTGGTGACGCCGCCGGTGGGGCTGAACCTGTACGCGCTGAAGGGCGTCTGCCCGCAGCTGAAGGTCGAGGAGATCATCCGCTCGGTCGTGCCCTTCGTGGGCGTGCAGTTCGTGCTGCTGATGATCTTCGTCCTGTTCCCGGAGCTCAGCCTGTGGCTGCCGGGCCTGCTTTGACCAGTCGACAAACCAAGAGGAGGAGAAAGACATGACCCAATCACGACGCAACTTCCTGGCCACGTCCGGCGCGATCATGGGCGGCGGTGCGCTGGGCCTGACCGGCTTCGCCCGTCCCGCCGCGGCAGAGACCACGCTGACCGGCGTCAGCTACCTGCCGCCCAGCTACAAGGCGCTGTCCTACGGCTCGGCCGGGTTCGTCGAGCGGCTGGACGCGTCCGACGCGGTGACTGTCGACTACTACGACAGCGGCAAGCTGCTGAAGGCCGACGAACAACTGCCCGCGCTGCGCGCCGGCACGATCGACTTCATGTTCCACACCACCAGCTACGTCACCCGCTCGATCCCGATCCTGGGGATCACCGGCCTGCCGGGCGTGGTCGAGGAGCTTTACGCCAACCCCGGCCGCATCGCGAAGGGCAGCCCGCTGTTCGAGCTGATCAACGAGCAGCTGGCCGAGGACGACCTCTACATGGTGTCGATGATGGGCAACATCCTCGAGCCGGAATACATCTGGTCGACCAGCTCGGGGCCGATCCACTCGATCGCCGAGGTCGACGGCAAGAAGGTCCGCGTGGTCAGCTTCGAGGCGACGCAGCTGATGGAAGGCTTCGGCGCGGGCGCGGTGCGCATCCCGTCGTCCGAACTGTACCTGGCGCTGCAGCGGGGCACGGTCGACGCGGCCGTCGCCAACATTTCGACCATCATCGGCCGGTCGCTGCAGGAGCAGCTGGACGTGGTCTACAAGCTGCCGCTGACCGCCTACGGCATCGGCCTGTTCACCACCACCCAAGGCTGGGAGAACATGCCCGAGGACGCGCAGGCCGCCTTCCTCGAGGCCGCGGAATGGTTCGAGGAGAACGGTGCCGCCTATTCCAACGACGTCATCTACCAGGACGAGTACTGGCCGCTGATCGAGGAGGCCGGCCTGGAGATCGTCGAGCCGTCCGAAGAGGACCTCGCGCAGCTCGCGGAAGCGTCGCAATCGGTGCTCGAGGCGTGGAAGGAAGAGGTCGGCCAGGAGGTCGGCGAGCGCGCCATCGCACTGGCGATGGGCGAACAGACCTCGTGATCTCGGCGGCGCGCGGCGGGTTCGCCGCGCGCCCCTGCAACCTGCATGACGGAAGGGCGCTGCCATGAGAAAGGCCTTCGAATGGCTCGAACGGATCACCCGGGCGGGGGGCGAGCTGGTGCTCGTCTTCATGGTGGTCACGATCTGCTACGACGCGATCATGCGCTACCTGTTCACGGCGCCCACGTCCTGGTCGCTCGAGATCAACACGTTCCTGATCATCTACGTCGCGGTGATGACCGCGGCGGACGTGCAGCGCACCGACAGCCATATCCGCATCTCGTTCTTCGCCGACCGGGTGGGGCAGCTGGGCCAGCGCATCAACCGCATCGTGATCGGCATCTTCGGGCTGGGCTTCGCCGGGATCATGGCGTGGCGCGGCTACCTGATGGCCTATCAGGCCTGGGAATACGGCGAGCGGGTGTCGTCGAGCTTCGGCACGCCGATGGTCTATCCCTACGCGATGATCCCGATCGGGTTCGGCCTGCTGACGGTGCGCTTCGCGCTGAATATCCTGGACGCGATCACCGGCCGTGACCGGACCGATCGCGAGGACCTGCAGAATGTCTGAGACCCGCAGGCCCCGCATCTGCGAGGTGGCGCCGCGCGACGGCTTCCAGTCGATCGCGCAGCCGCTGCCGACCGAGGACAAGATCGCGATCATCCGCGATCTGGTGGCCGCCGGCTGCCAGCGGGTCGAGATCGGGTCCTTCGTGTCGCCCAAGGCGATCCCGCAGATGGGCGACATGGCGCAGATCGCCGAGGCGGTTCGCGACCTGCCCGCGCGGCTGTGTGCGCTGGTGCCCAACGTACGCGGCGCCGAGAACGCGGTCGCGGCCGGCGTGGCCGAGGTGTGCTACGTCTTCTCGGTCTCCGAGGCGCACAACCGCAACAACGTGCGCCAGAGCGTCGAGCAGTCGCTGGAGGGGCTGGCCAACGTCGCCGCCGCCTTGCCCGACGACGTGCGGCTGCGCGTCGACGTGGCGACCGCGTTCGACTGTCCCTTCGACGGCACCGTGCCGCTGGACCAGGTGCTGGCGGCGGTGGCGCGCGTGGCCGAGATCGCGCCCGAAGCAGAGATCGCGCTGTGCGACACGACCGGGCGCGCCAACCCTTTCGCGGTGCGCGACCGGTTTCGCGCGGCGATGGCCCTGCCGGGAACCGCGCGAAACACCTGGGCTTTCCACGGCCACGACACGTTCGGGCAGGGCGTCGCCAATGCGCTGGCCGCGTGGGAAGCCGGCGTGAGCGACTTCGACACCGCCGCGGCGGGCTTGGGCGGCTGTCCCTTCGCGCCCGGGGCCACCGGCAACACCGCGACCGAGGACCTGGTGTTCGCCTTCAACGAGGGCGGGCTGGACACCGGCATCGACATGGAGCGCCTGCTGGCGGTGGCCGACCGCATCGCGGCGCTGCCCGGCGGCGTCACCGGCAGCCACCTGCGGTCGGTGCCGCGCGAGCGCGCAGTCTGACGCGTCAGCCGTTGTCGCGGAAGGACGGGTACAGCATCATGCCGCCGTCGATGAACAGCGTGGTGCCGACCACGTAATCGGCGGCGTCCGACACCAGCCAGGCGACCGCGCGGGCCACGTCGTCGGGCACGCCGACGCGGCCATAGGGGATCAGCTTCAGCAGGTCCTTTTCCGCCTCGTCGTCCTGCCAGACGTCTTTGTTGATGTCGGTCTTGATCGCGCCGGGGGCGACGGCGTTGACGCGGATCTTCTCGCGCGAAAGCTCCTGCGCCATGCTCTGCATCAGCAGCTTCAGCCCGCCCTTGGCGGTGGCGTAGTTGGCGTGCCCGGCCCAGGGGATGCCCTGGTGGACCGAGCTGGTGAAGACGATCTTGCCGCGCGCGGCCGACGTCTCGACGATGCCCTGGTCGCGGAAGCGGCGCACCGCCTCCTGCGCGCAGAGGAACTGGCCCGTCAGGTTCACGTCCAGCACGGTCTGCCAGTCCTTCAGCGTCAGCTCGGCGAAGGCCGCGTCCTTCTGCACGCCGGCATTGGCGACCAGGATGTCGACGCCGCCCAGCAGGCGGTCGGCCTCGTCGAAAAGCCGCGCGCAATCCTCGGGCTTGCTGATGTCGGCCTGCACGGCGTGCACCTCGGCGCCATCGCGGCGGGCTTCCTCGGCGACCGTCTCGGCCTCGTCCTCGCTGGAACGGTAGGTCAGCACGACCGCGGCCCCGGCCGAGGCCAGCGCGCGCGCCGTCGCCGCACCGATGCCCGAGCTTGCGCCCGTCACCACGGCGCGTTGGCCGGTCAGCAGGATATCGGTCATGTCATGGCTCCGTCTTCAGGTGGCGCGCAGGGGCGCCCGGGTTCCGGTGTGAACCGCGCCCGCGCGGCGCGGGTTCCCGGCGCGGCCGGGCGCCGCATCCTTGGGCCTGCGGCGACGGGGCTTCTGCTAGGGCAGGTTAATCATTGACATCCCGGGCCACGGCCGAAACCCTTGCAGGGTCTTTCTGTGGCAAACGGCCTGCCGTGTGCGAAAGAACCCCCGCCGCGACGACCGCCGTGGCAGGAAGGCGCCTGACATTCGAGAGGAAAGACCATGACCTACAAGAGCCTTCTCGCGGCAAGCGCGCTTGCCCTGGCCACCAGCGCCGGCGCCGCCGCCGCCGACACCTGGCGCTATGCGTTCGAAGAAGCGATGGACGAGGTGCAGGGGATTTTCGCGCAGAAGTTCAAGGAAGAGATCGAGGCCAATTCCGACCACGAGGTCCAGCTGTTCCCCTTCGGCACGCTGGGTGAATCCGCCGACGTGATGGAGCAGGCGCAGTCCGGCATCCTGCAGTTCGTCGACCAGTCGCCCGGCTTTACCGGCGCGCTGATCCCCGAGGCGCAGGTCTTCTTCGTGCCCTACCTGCTGCCGCAGGACCAGGACCAGCTGGTGTCGTTCTTCGAGAATTCGGTCGCCATCAACGAGCTGTTCCCGCCGCTCTACGAGGAGCAGGGCCTGAAGCTGCTGACCATGTTCCCCGAGGGCGAGGTCATGATGACCACGCAGGAGCCGGTGACCAGCCCCGAGGACCTCAACGAGGTCAAGTTCCGCGTGATGACCAACCCGCTGCTGGTGGGCAGCTACCAGGCCTTCGGCGCGACGCCGACGCCGCTGCCGTGGGGCGAGGTCTACGGCGCGCTGCAGACCGGCATCATCCAGGGCCAAGAGAACCCCGCGTTCTTCATCGAGTCCACGAAGATGTACGAGGTGACCGAGCACATCACCCGCACCGGGCACAACAACTTCACCACCGCCGTGATGGCCAACCTCGACTTCTACGAGGGCCTGCCCGAGGAGGAGAAGACGCTGGTGCAGGACGCGATCGACGTCGCCTTCGACCACATCATCGAGTACCAGGAAGGCCTGACCGAAGAGTCGCTGGAGAAGATCAAGGAGGCCAAGCCCTCGATCACGATCACCACGCTGACCGAGGAACAGCGCCAGCCCTTCATGGACACCGCGGACGAGGTCGAGGCCAACTTCCTCGAGATCGGGGGCGACCAGGCCGAGGAAATCCTCAACCAGATGAAGGAAGACCTCGAGGCCGCGTCGGGCGAAAGCTGAGGCGCGTGCCCTCGCGGCACCTTCGCAACCGCACCCGGGCCGCCACGCGGCGGCCCGGCCTGCCGCCTGCGTCCCGCGACATCCCCCTGCACCCAGGAGAGCGACCATGACCTCTGACAAGGACCGTCGCGCGCCGGTGGATCCCGACCTGCTGGCCGAGATGCAGGTCCCCGCGGCCAGCGACGACATCGACGATTCCAGCTACGTCTCGGGGCTGCCGGGTTTCCTGGGCGTGATCGACGTGACCATCGCGCGGATCGAGGCGATCCTGCTGGCCGCCGGCGTGCTGCTGATGGCGGTCAACACGATGGCCAACGTGATCGGCCGCTACGTGTTCGGGCAATCGATCTTCTTCTCGGAAGAGGTGAACCAGGCGCTGATCATCCTGATCACCTTCGCCGGCATCTCGTATGCCGCGCGGCACGGCCGGCACATCCGCATGTCGGCGATCTTCGACGCGCTGACGCCGCGCCTGCGCAAGCCGCTGATGGTGGTGATCGCGCTGGTGACGGCGGCGGCGATGTTCCTGCTGACCTGGTACTCGGTCGACTACGTCATGACGCAGGCGTCGCGCGGGCGGGTCCTGCCTGCGCTGCAGGTGCCGGTCTGGTGGATCATCGTCTGGGCGCCGCTGGGCTTCTTCCTGACCGGGCTGCAATACTCGCTGACCGCGATCAAGAACCTGATCCACAAGGACATCTGGCTGTCGACCAGCACGCTGGAAGGCTACGACAACGACCGCGAAGAAGAGGTCTGAGCGATGAGCACCATGATCTTCGGGACGATGATCGTCCTGCTTCTGCTGGGCTTTCCCATGATGATCCCGCTGCTGGCGGGCTCGCTGATCGGGTTCGTGGCGATCTTCGGCGGCATCGACCAGCTGGACACGATGGTGCAGCAGATCCTGGGCGGCATCCGGCCCGCCAGCCTGATCGCGGTGCCGATGTTCATCTTCGCCGCCGACATCATGACGCGCGGCCAGTCGGCCAACCGGCTGATCGACCTGGTGATGGTCTTCGTGGGCCACCTCAAGGGCGGACTGGCGGTGTCCACGGCAACGGCCTGCACGCTGTTCGGCGCGGTCTCGGGCTCGACCCAGGCGACGGTGGTGGCGGTGGGCGGGCCGCTGCGGCCGCGGATGCTGAACGCGGGGTACAAGGACAACTTCGTGCTGGCGCTGATCGTGAACGCGTCGGACATCGCCTTCCTGATCCCGCCGTCGATCGGGATGATCATCTACGGCGTCGTCTCGGGCACCTCGATCTCCGAGCTGTTCATCGCCGGCATCGGGCCCGGGCTGCTGATCCTGGTGCTGTTCTCGATCTACTCGTACATCTACGCGGTCCGCAACGACGTGCCGACCGAGCCGAAGTCGAGCTGGTCCGAGCGCGGTACCGCCGTGCGCCGCGCGTTGTGGCCGCTGGGTTTCCCGGTGATCATCGTCGGCGGCATCTACGGCGGCATCTTCTCTCCGACCGAGGCGGCGGCGGCCTGCGTGCTCTACGCGCTGATCCTCGAGATGGTGGTCTACCGCGAGATGAGCGTGAAGGAGCTCTATGCCACGGCCAAGTCGACGGGGCTGATCACCGCGGTGGTGTTCATCCTGGTGGGCGCGGGGGCGGCGTTTTCCTACGTCATCAGCTTCGCGCAGATCCCGCAGGAGGTGCTGGGCGCCATCGGCATCGACGACATGGGGCGCTACGGCGTGCTGATCACGATCTCGATCGCGTTCTTCATCGGCTGCATGTTCGTCGATCCGATCGTGGTGATCCTGATCTTCGTGCCGATCTTCGCGCCGGTGGTGGACGCGGTCGGGCTGGACCCGGTGCACGTGGGCATCATCATCACGCTGCAGGTGGCGATCGGGTCGGCCACGCCGCCCTTCGGCTGCGACATCTTCACCGCGATCGCGGTGTTCAAGCGGCCCTACTGGGAGGTCATCAAGGGCACGCCGCCGTTCATCCTGATCCTGCTGTGCGTCTCGGCGGCGCTGATCGTGTTCCCGCAGATCGCGCTGTTCCTGCGCGACCTTGCCTTCGCCGAGTAAGGAGGAGACATGTTTTCCCACATCCTGGTGCCGGTCGACGGGTCGGACAATTCCTTTGCCGCGCTCGACAAGGCGGTGGCGCTGTCGCAGCTGACGGGCGCGGTGCTGTCGATCCTGACGGTCTACCGCCACCACTCGCTGCTCGAGGCGTCGCTGTCGATGGTCCGCAAAAGCGATCCGCGTCCCTTCGACGACGTGATGCGGGAGCATGCCACCGAGGTCGCCGAACTGGCCAAGGCGCGTGCGGTGGCGGGCGGGGTGGGCGAGGTGCACGCCTATGTCCGCAATGGCGCCGTGGCGCGGGGGATCGTGAACTTCGCCAGGGACCGCGCTGTCGACTTGATCGTCATGGGCGGGCGCGGCGCGGGGTCGGCCGAGAACTACATGCTGGGCTCGATCAGCCACAAGGTGACCAGCCTGACCCAAGGCCCGGTGATGGTCGTCTGAGAGGGCGGCGCAGCGCACTGTCCAAGGATGTCCCACGATGGGACACGCATCCGGTCACGGAAAATCAATGGCTTACAGGGACGGATTCACCAAGACTTAACATTCGATCCGGTGACGGCGGGGCGATGCCGCCGCCGGACCCGCGCCTGGATGCCGCCCCCGAGCAACCTCTGGTGCGGGGGCGACGACCGGGAACCCCACCAGCCTAGAGCATGTCGCGCGGGATCGTCTCGTCCCAGTTGCGCGAGAAGATGCGGCGCGCGCCCTCGTAGGCGTCGAGCGTGGCGTGCACGTAGAAATTCTCGGCGTCGCAGGTCAGCACCGTGTGAGTCGTCGCGTGCGCCGACCAGTCGCCGCGCGAGAAGCCGCGCTCGGTCCGGGTCTCGCCGCGCAGGCTGTCGTATTGCGCGTCGCGGAAGCTGTAGCGTTCCTCGGTCCGGCGCCGGACGGTCATGTCGATCTCGGGAATGCGGTAGCTGCCCTCGTCGTTCAGGACGACCAGCGCGGCCTCGTCCCGGACCATGTCGCGCACCACCTGCCACGACGCCTCGGGCGGGCGCAGGGGTTCGACCGGCAGGGGCGGCGCGCCCTCCGGCTCGCCCAATTCGCGCAGCGGCGGGTCGTTGCGGCGGCGGCGTTCGGGCAGGCGCAGGCTGCAACCCTCGGGGCGCAGCGTCAGCTGCACGGGTTCCGGCGGCGCCCAGATCAGCGGGAAATACGTGGACGAGATCGACAGCCGCAGCTTGTGCCCCGCCGGAAGGCGCGTGGCCAACCCGTTAAGCGGCACGCGCACCCGGTAGAAGCGCCCGGGTTCCAGCGGTTGCGGGTCGGCGTGCCCGTCGCGGTGCGTCAGGTTCAGCACGCCGTAGGTGACGCGCGTGGCGCGCCCGTCGGGCAGGATGTCCGACAGGCGCACCGCCACCTGCGCGATCGGCTTGTCGGCGGCGATCTCGAGCTCGACCTCGGGGCGGCCGAGCATCTCGATATCCTCCTCGAGGGTCTCGGTGTCGTAGACGAGGCAGCCGCCGTCCTCTTCGCGCTGGTCGTGCGGCAGGTCGGGCAAGGCGGCGTAGGAACACCACTTGCCGGCGTAAAGACCCACCGACAGCGGCGAGACCAGCGTTTCCTCGAACCCGGATTCAAAGGCGTGGCGGTTCTCCTCGTGCAGGAACAGGCGGCGGGCGCCCAGCCGGTATTCCAGCGGCGTGATGCCGTCCGACGGCCAGTGCGGTTCGCGCACCCAGCGCCCGGGACGATCCTGGTGCGAGGTGCTGGGTGCCACCGGGTCCTGCATCCAGACGCGCACCTCGGAGAACTCGTCGGCGCCGGTGTCGATGCCCTTCAGCCAGTGGTCGAACCATCGCAGCACTTCCTGTAGGAAGCCGGTCGAGGGGCCGGGCACGCCCATATGCGCATACTTGTGTCCCCAGGGGCCGATCAGCGCGCGGCTGGGCACCTCGAGGTTCTCGACCAGGCGGAAGATCGCGTTGGTGTAGCCGTCGGTCCAGCCGCCGGCGGCGAGCACGGGGCACTGGATGGCGGAATAATCCTCGCACACCGAATGCGCCGACCAGTAGGTGTCGCGGCGCTGGTGTTCGAGCCATTTCTTGATCCACAGGCCCGACCCGTCCAGTCGGTCCAGCCACATGTCGCGCCAGCGGTCGCCGACGATGGCCGGATCGGGCGGCTGGCTGTTGAACGCGGCCATGACGGTCGCCTCGGACAGCTGGTCGCCCAGCAGGCAGCCGCCCATGTAGTGCATGTTGTCCTCGTAGAGGTCGTCGGACGCGCAGCAGGACACGATCGCCTTCAGCGCCTCGGGTTGCCGCGCGGCGATCTGCAGGCCGTTGAAGCCACCCCACGAGATGCCGAACATGCCGACGTTGCCGTCGCACCATTTCTGCGAGGCGATCCACTCGATCACGGCGACGCCGTCGGCCAGCTCGTCCTCGGTGTATTCGTCGACCAGCACGCCGTCGGATTCGCCGCTGCCCAGCATGTCGACGCGCACGCAGGCATAGCCGTGGCCTGCGAGGTAGGGATGGTTGATCGCGTCGCGTCCGCGGGTCAGGTCGCGCTTGCGGTAGGGGAGGTATTCGAGGATCGCGGGGACGGGCGCGTCGCCGGCGCCCTCGGGCATCCAGAGCCGCGCGGCGAGGCGTCGGCCGTTCGGCAGGTCGATCCAGACGTGCTCGGTGATCTCGACGGCGTGCGGAAAGCTGGAGACTTCCTTCATGCGTTCGGCATCCTTCGCAAGGGCGCCCCGGCCCTTGGTCGGGGCCGGGGACGCGTTTCGTGTCGTGGCGCGGGGGCCTTACATCTCGGTGCTGAGGCGCTGGCCGTCGCTGAACTCCATCGGGATGCGCGAGATCAGGTCGCGGTAGCGTTCGCGCAGCGCCTGCGGCGTGTCCGCGCCCAGCCAGGCGTAGCCGACGTTGAAGTTGTAGACCGGCTGGTTGGGCAGGTCCGACAGCGTGTCGCCCTCGTGCGCCTCGAATTCGACCAGCGCGCCGAATTCCTGGCTGATCTCGCGCAGCTCGTCCTCGGACGGCTCGCGGGTGACCTTCGCGTCGTCGTCCTTGGTGATGTAGAACTTGGCCGAGGTCTCGAAGTCGCCCTTGTGGTCGGGCAGGGTGGGCTCGTCCCCCAGCGCCACCGACACGGCGATCTCGTGGTTCGAGCGGCCATCGACCATGCGGAACATCTCGCAATGGCTTTGCGAGATGCGGGTGTTGACCTCGATCACCCACAGCTTGTCGGTGTCCTTGTCGTACAGGAACTCGACGTTGAAGCAGCCGTCGTTGAAGCCCACCTGCCGCATGATCTTGCGGCCCACGTCGTTGGCGCGGCTGACCAGGTCGTCGGGCAGGTCGGCGGGATAGCGCAGGCCCGCGACCGCGTTGCCTTCGCTGCTGAGCATCATGTCGAGCACGCCGTGGATCGTGACCTTGTGGTTGCGCACGTAGCCCTCGTGCGCGAACTGGTCGCCGCTCATGATGCTTTCGGCGATGGCGTGGCTGCCGCCGATGCCCTGCACCTCGGGCGGAAGCTCGGCATGGTCCAGGCATTCGTCGAAGATGTGGCCGAGATCGCCGATGCCGTCGCGCATCTTCTCAAGCGCCTCGTCGAGGCCGGCGCGGTCCTCGATCTTGAAGCCCAGCTGCGACGAGAAGCCCTTGACCGGCTTCAGCCAGATCGGGAAGTCGAGCTTCATCTTGTCGGCGGCCTCGGGGTCGAAGGGGTCGACGGCCTCGAAGTCGGGCACGCATTCGGGCGCGACGCGGGCCTGCTCGATGCGGGCCCAGTACTTGTGCTCGCAGCGCAGCACCGCCTCGAGCGAGGGGGCGGCCAGGCCGAACTCCTCCGCGAGGATCGGCGCGAGGCAGCTCGACGGAAAGTCCCAGTGGCAGACGATGGCGTCGGGCTTGTCGCCCTCGCGCAGCTGGTGGCGGGCGCGCTTGAGCAACTCGTCGAAGCCGGCCGTGTGGTCGAGCAGCTCCTCGGTCGTCAGCAGCGAGTGGAATCGGCAAAGGTCGGCGTCGCGGATCGTCTTGAGCTCTTCGAGCTGCCAGTCGAGCATGCCGAGGACGTAGATGTTCTTCTTCATGGGTCGCTCCCGGTGTTTTGAGGCGGCGGGAACCGGCGGCGCCGGCTGCGTTCCCCTGCCAACCCGCCGGGGAAACGGATGTTCCGGGCCGCATGGCTTCCGTTCCGGCAAGCGCCCATGACGCGCCTGGCGCGGGTCATCGGGCTGCGCGCATACGGGGCGCGGCCGGGCGATGCTGGTGGAGGTCGATCGGACGGGGAAAGTGGTGCTGCTGGAGAGAATTGAACTCTCGACCTCTCCCTTACCAAGGGAGTGCTCTACCTCTGAGCTACAGCAGCCCGGTCGCGATGTGGGCGGTGATTAGACGCAAAATTCCGGCCGTGCAACCCCAATCTGGACGCTTTTTCCGCCCTGCGTTACAGAGGGGCATGACGCGGAAAGCTCCCCCCGAAAAGCCGACGCCCGACGATCGCGAGGATCGGCTCAAGGCGGCGCTCAAGGCCAACCTGGCACGGCGCAAGGCGCAGGCCCGGGCCCGGGCGACACCGCGCGACCAGGGCCGCGACGACGGCGACAAGAACAAGGACTAGGCAGGCATGGATTCGATCTTGGTGACGGGCAACGGGCCCCTGAATGGCGAGATTCCCATCGCCGGGGCGAAGAACGCCTGCCTGACGCTGATGCCGGCGACGCTGCTGAGCGAAGACCCGCTGACGCTGACCAACGCGCCGCGGCTGTCGGACATCCGCACCATGTCCGAGCTTCTGCGCTCGCTCGGCTCGGAAGTGTCGTCGCTGGCCGAGGGACGGGTGCTGGCGCTGAGCTCGCACGCGCTGACCAGCCACCGCGCGGATTACGAGATCGTGCGCAAGATGCGCGCCTCGATCCTGGTGCTGGGTCCGCTGCTGGCGCGCGACGGCTATGCCGAGGTCTCGCTGCCCGGCGGGTGCGCGATCGGGGCGCGGCCCGTCGACCTGCACCTGCGCGCGCTCGAGGCGCTGGGCGCCGAGATGGACCTGCGCGACGGCTACGTGAACGCCAAGGCGCCGGCGGGCGGGCTGCGCGGGGGCGAGTTCACCTTCCCGCTGGTCTCGGTCGGGGCCACCGAAAACGCGCTGATGGCCGCGACGCTGGCCAAGGGCACCACCGTGCTGCGCAACGCCGCGCGCGAGCCCGAGATCGTCGACCTGGCGCGCTGCCTGCGCGCGATGGGCGCGCAGATCGAGGGCGAGGGGACGTCGACGATCACGATCCAGGGCGTCGAGCGGCTGGGCGGGGCCACGCATCGCGTGGTGACCGACCGGATCGAACTGGGCACCTACATGCTGGCGCCGGCGATCTGCGGCGGGTCGGTGACCTGCCTCGGCGGCGAGCTGTCGCTGGTGCAGGCCTTCGCCGACACGCTCGAGCACGCGGGCGTCTCTGTGACCGAGACCGAGGCCGGGCTGCGGGTCGAGCGCAAGGGCGACGCGGTGCAGGCCGTCGACGTCACGACCGAGCCTTATCCGGGGTTCCCCACCGACCTGCAGGCGCAGATGATGGCGCTGATGTGCACCGCGCGCGGCACCTCGGTCCTCGAGGAGAAGATCTTCGAGAACCGGTTCATGCACGCGCCGGAACTGACACGGATGGGCGCGCGGATCGAGGTGCATGGCGGCACCGCGACGGTGCACGGCGTCGATCGGCTGCGCGGCGCGCCGGTGATGGCGACCGACCTGCGCGCGTCGGTGTCGCTGATTCTGGCGGGCATGGCGGCCGAGGGGCAGACGCTGGTGAGCCGGGTCTACCACCTCGACCGCGGCTACGAGAACGTCGAGGCCAAGCTGCAGGCCGTCGGCGCCAAGATCGAACGGGTGAGCGCATGAGCGGTGACGCACGCTTCGAGGACGCGGGCGAGGCGCCGCTGCGGTTGGTCGCCTTCGACGAGGAGGACCTGCAGGTGATCTCGGCGCTGGTGCAGGATTCGGTGCTGCACGGCGCCGACATGCAGTGGCGCCCGCGCGAGCGGCGGCTGGCCTTCCTGCTCAACCGCCTGCGGCACGAGGACCTGGCCGCGTCGCGCGCCGCCGGCCGCCCGGTCGAGCGCGTGCGCACCGTGCTGACGATCGAGGGCGCGCAGGGCGTGGCGAGCCAGGGCATCAACCGCGGCGACGCCGAGACGGTGTTGTCGGTGCTGTCGATCGCGTTCGAGCCGGGCGACGCGCCCGGCGGCGACGTGATCGTGACGCTGGCGGGCGATGGTGCCATCCGCGCGCGGGTCGAGGCGATCGAGGTGGCGCTGCGCGACGTGACGCGGCCCTACGTGGCGCCGTCGGGGCGCGTGCCCGACCACGGCGACGACCTCTAGCGCGGCGTCCGGCGCGCGCGGCGACGTGCCGCGCGGGGCGCGCACCCCGCGGCTTGAGGCCGTGCGGGCAAGCGGCTATCACCCGCGCAAAGGAGTGCCAGCATGCCCGTTCACCTCGACGCGTCCGATCCGGATTTCGACAGCCGTTTCACCGCGTTGCTGAACGCCAAGCGCGAGGACAGCCCCGAGGTCGACGACGCCGTCGCGGCGATCATCGCAGAGGTGCGCGCCCACGGCGACGCAGCGCTGATCGCGCTGACCGAGCGGTTCGACCGCCTGACGCTGACGCCCGAGACGTTGCGCATCGGCGCGGACGAGGTCGAGGCGCATTGCGCCACCGTCGACGACGCGGACCGCGCGGCGCTGGAGCAGGCGGCCGCGCGCATCCGCGCCTACCACGCCCGCCAGATGCCCGAGGATTCGCGCTGGACCGACGCCGAGGGTGCCTCTCTGGGCTGGCGATGGAGCGCGGTGTCGGCGGCGGGCCTCTATGTGCCGGGCGGGCTGGCGAGCTACCCGTCCTCGGTGCTGATGAACGCGATTCCCGCCAAGGTAGCCGGGGTGGGGCGGCTGGCGATCACCGTGCCGACACCCGACGGGGTGGTGAACCCGCTGGTCATGCTGGCCGCGCGGATCGCCGGCGTCGACGAGATTTACCGCGTCGGCGGTGCGCAGGCGATCGCGGCGCTGGCCTACGGCACCGAGAGCATCGCGCCGGTCGACAAGATCACCGGGCCAGGCAACGCCTACGTGGCGGCGGCCAAGCGGCGGGTCTTCGGCAAGGTGGGCATCGACATGATCGCCGGCCCGTCCGAGATCCTGGTGATCGCGGACGCGGACAACGATCCCGACTGGATCGCGCTGGACCTGCTCAGCCAGGCCGAGCACGACGAATCCGCGCAGTCGATCCTGATCACCGACGACGCGGGTTTCGGCCGGGCGGTGGCCGAGGCGGTCGACGCGCGGCTGCAGACGCTGGAGCGGCGGGCGATCGCGGGCGCCAGCTGGCGCGACTACGGCGCGATCGTCGTGGTGCGCGACCTCGACGAGGCGGCGCGGCTGGCCGACCGGATCGCGCCCGAGCACCTGGAACTGTGCGTCGCCGACCCCGAGGCGCTGGCCGACCGGATCACGCATGCGGGCGCGATCTTCCTGGGGCAGTGGACGCCCGAGGCGATCGGCGACTACGTGGGCGGGCCGAACCACGTGCTGCCAACGGCACGCTCGGCGCGGTTCTCGTCGGGGCTGTCGGTGATGGATTTCCTCAAGCGCACCACGATCGCCAAGATGACGCCCGAGGCGTTGCGCGCGATCGGCCCGGCGGCGGAACGCCTGGCGCGCGCGGAAAGCCTCGAGGCGCACGGGCTGAGCGTCACCGCGCGGCTGGAGCGGCTGAACCGGTAAGGCGTGATCGGGGGACGCGCGGCCGGGACCGCGCCGTCGTCAGTAGATGTCCGAGCGGTGCACGCGCGGCTCGATCGAGACGTCGGACAGCGCGCCAATGCGGCGGCCGACCGCCGTGCCGCTGGCACCGGCGGCGGCGTTGCGCGCCATGACCGCGCAGCGCGCCGAGTCGATGTGACGCCCGGCGGGCCATTCCGAGGACCACTCGGCCTCGGGCTCGGGCTCGCCGCGTTTGGCGAAGAGGCCGCTTTCCAGAACCCGCAGCGCGACCAGGCAGCCGACGACCACCAGGGCCGCGCCGCCGACATAGGCGAAGGCGATGCTCGAGATCCACCCCATGCCCAAGAAGCGCGCAAGGATCAGGCAGCCGGTGCAGCACGTGGCGATCAGGCCCAGAAGCTGGCCGAAGCTGAGCGCGCTGTCGTTGGTGGATTGGTCGTCCCGCTCTGCAGGGTTCATGCGATCCCTCCTTACCCCAGTTCGCTGGCCGGTCTGCGCCGGTCCCTAGCGTCGTCCGGCCTCGTGCCGCACAACCATGACGCTAGCGCGCATTTCTTTCTCAAATGTTAACACCCTGGCTGCGACCGCATGGACCATGCGCGGCGGGCGGGTTAATCCCGGGAGGATCAGCCAAAGGATCGCGGTCATGACCCGTATCGCGCATATCGTCCTGGACGACGCCAACCTGCCGCCGCCCACGCCCGAGATCGAGCAGGAGCGCCGCGTGGCGATGTTCGACCTGCTCGAGGAGAACAGCTTTGTGCTGCCGGGCGACGACGTGCCGCCGGGGCCCTACGCGGTGCGCCTGTCGATCGCCGACAAGCGGCTGGTCTTCGACGTCGACACCGAGGACGGCCGGCCTGCGGCGGCGTTCCACCTGTCGCTGTCGCCGTTCCGGCAGGCGGTGAAGGATTACTTCCAAATCTGCAAAAGCTACTTCGACGCGGTGCGCACGCTGCCGCCGGGCCGGATCGAGACCATCGACCAGGCGCGCCGCGCCATCCACGACGAGGGCGCGCGCATCCTGCAGGAGCGGCTGAAGGACAAGGCCGTGATCGACGATGCGACCGCGCGGCGGCTGTTCACGCTGGTCTGCGTGCTGCATGACGGCTGAGACCGCGCGCCACACCCCCACATTGAAGGAGAGACCATGAGGATCGCCACCGCCGCCTACCCGATGGACTTCCTGGACGACTGGAAAGCCTACGCCGACAAGCTGAGCGCCTGGTTCGCGGACGCCGCGGGGCAGGGGGCCGAACTGCTGGTCTTTCCCGAATACGGCGCGATGGAGCTGGCGACGCTCGCCGGCGCCGAGGCGGCGGGCGATCTGGAGCGGTCGCTGCACGCGGTGTCGGACCGGCTGGCGGACGCCGACGGGCTGCACGCGGATCTCGCGGCGCGGCACGGCGTGCACATCCTGGCCGCCTCGGCGCCCTGCTTCGACGAGGCGCTGGGGCCGCGCCCCGTAAACCGCGCGCGGCTGTTCGGCCCGCAGGGCGACGTGGGGGTGCAGGACAAGCAGATCATGACCCGGTTCGAGCGTGACGAGTGGGGCGTGGTGGGCGGCGGGCCGCTGCGCCTGTTCGACACGGCGCTGGGGAAGATCGGCATCCTGATCTGCTACGATTCCGAGTTTCCGCTGCTGGGCCGCGCGATGGTCGACGCGGACGTGATCCTGGTGCCGTCCTGCACCGAGGCGCTGACCGGCTTCAGCCGCGTGCGCATCGGATCGCAGGCCCGCGCGCTGGAAAACCAGTGCGTCACGGTCATGTCCTCGACCGTGGGGAATTGCCCGTGGTCCTACGCGGTGGACACCAACACCGGTGCGGGCGGGCTGTTCGGTCCACCGGACCGCGGCTTTCCCCCTACGGGCGTGATCGCCGAGGGCACGCTCGACGCGCCGGGCTGGACGATCGGCGACGTCGATCCGGCGGCGATCGCCAAGGTGCGCGACGACGGCGTGGTGCTCAACCGCGCGCACTGGGACGAGCAGGCGGGCCGCGACGCGGCACCCGCGCCCCAGCGCCTGCGGTGAATTGCAGCTTGAATCCGGGCCGCCAACGGCCCATATAACAGCGCGTTCCGCATGTGAGCGGGAATGCTATGCAAGGAGATATCATGGCCAAGGAAGACACGCTCGAATTCCCCGGTGTCGTGAAGGAACTCCTGCCCAACGCGACGTTTCGGGTCGAGCTTGAGAACGGCCATGAGATCATCGCGCACACGGCGGGAAAGATGCGCAAGAACCGGATCCGGGTTCTTGCCGGCGACAAGGTGCAGGTCGAGATGACGCCCTACGACCTGACCAAGGGACGGATCAACTACCGCTTCAAGTGATCGCGCGACAGGCCGATCCGTGACGCCGGGCCCGCGCCCGGCGTTTTGCGTTCCCCCGATTGAAGCGCGCGCGCCGGCGCGATAAGCCTTGCGCGACACGAAGGATCGACACATGCCCGACCGCCCTAGGCTCATCCTCGGCTCCGGCAGCCCTCGCCGGCGCGACCTGCTGGCGCAGCTCGGGATCACCGCCGACGCGATACGCCCGCCCGAGATCGACGAGACCCCGCGCCGCGCCGAGCTGCCGCGCCCCTATTGCGTGCGCCTGGCGGCCGAGAAGGCCCGCGCGGTCGAGGCCGGCCCCGACGACCTGGTGCTGTCGGCCGACACCACCGTGGCGATGGGCCGCCGGATCATGGGAAAGCCCGCCGACGCGGACGAGGCGGCGGCGTTCCTGCGCGCGCTGTCGGGGCGTCGGCACCGGGTGGTCACCGCCGTGGCCGTGCGCCGGGGCGAAAAGCTGTGGCAGCGCGACGTGGTCACGCAGGTGAAGATGAAGCCGCTGTCGGACGCCGAGATCGCCGCCTACATCGCCACCGGCGACTGGCGCGGCAAGGCGGGCGGCTACGGCATCCAGGGGCCGGCCGGGGCCTTCGTTCCGTGGATCAACGGCTCGTTCCCCGCGGTCGTGGGCCTGCCGCTGGCCGAGACGGCGGGCCTGTTGCGCGCCGCCGGCTACCCGGTGCTCGAGACGCTGGCGGAGGTGGCGGCATGAAGGGACGTCTGATCGCGCTGGATACTTGGCGGGGCCGCGAGGCGGCGGCGCTGATGGTCGACGGGCGGCTCGAGGATCTGCTGATCGACGCGGACCGCCCGCGGCCGGGCCACATTTACCGCGCGGTGGCCGATCGGCCGCTGAAGGGGCAGGGCGGGATGTTCCTGCGCACGCCCGACGGCAGCGCCTTCCTGCGCGGCGCCAAGGGCATGGCCCCGGGCGACCGGCTGCTGGTGCAGGTCACCGGCTACGCCGAGGGCGGCAAGGCGATCCCCGTCACCGATCGGCTGCTGTTCAAGTCGCGCTACGCCATCGTCACGCCCGACGCGCCCGGCATCAACGTCTCGCGCCGCATCCGCGACGAGGATGCGCGCGACGCGGTGCTGGCCGCCGCGCACGATGCACTGGCCAACACGCCGCTGCCCGAGGGCGCGGGGCTGATCCTGCGCTCGTCCTGCGAGACGGCGGCCGAGGACGACATCGCCGAGGACGTGGCCGCCATGGCGGGCCTTGCCGCGCAGGTGCTGGCCGATCCCGGCACCGAGCCCGAGCTGCTGGTCGAGGGCGACGCGCCCCACGCGCTGGCCTGGCGCGACTGGGTCGAGCCGGCCGAGATCGATGCGGGCGACGGCAGCTTCGCCCGCCACGGCGTGGACGAGGCGATCGAGGCGCTGCTGGCGCCGCGCGTCGATCTGCCCGGCGGCGGCTGGATGATGGTCGAGCCGACCTCGGCGCTGGTGGCGGTGGACATCAACACCGGCGCCGACGGCTCGCCCGCCGCGGGCCTCAAGGCCAACATCGCCGCCTTCCGCGACCTGCCGCGCCAGCTGCGGCTGCGCGGCCTCGGCGGCCAGATCGTCGTCGACCCCGCGCCCAGCCCCAAGAAGGAGCGCAAGCAGCTGGACCAGGTGCTGCGCGCGGGCCTCAAGCGCGAGACCACCGAAAGCGTGCTGGCGGGATGGACCGCGATGGGCCTCGTCGAGATCCAGCGCAAGCGCGACCGCCTGCCCCTGACCGAGATCCTGCGATGAGGTGCCCCCGATGAGCTGCCCCGTGTGCAAGCGCAAGAGCGACGCCGCCTACCGTCCCTTCTGCTCGAAGCGGTGCGCCGACGTGGATCTGGCGAAATGGATGAGCGGCAGCTACGCGATCCCCTCGGACGACCCCGAGGATCTGGACGCAGCCGAGCGCGCGCTGGAGCAGCAACAGAGAAAGCCGCACTGATGTTCGACGACACCCTTCTGGCCGAGATCCGCGCCCGCTTCGCCCACGTGGACACCTGCCCGCTGACCGGGCCGCGCGTCTTCTTCGAGAACGCGGGCGGCGCGCTGACGCTCAAGAGCGTGGTCGACAGCTCGGCGCTCTATGCCGCGATCCCGGACAACCAGGGGCGCGACAACCCGGCCTCCCGCGCGCTTGTCGAGGTGATCGACCGGGCGCGGCAGGACGTGCGGCTGCTCTTCAACGCGACCGGCGGCGCCGTGATCGTCGGCGAAAGCGGGACCGAGCTGCTGTTCCGGCTGGTGCGCGACGCCTGCACCGGGGCGGCGCCGGGCGGCATCGTCCTGGGCTCGACCGTGGAACACCCAGCCTCGCGCGGGGCGTGCACACGCTGGGCGGACGAAACCGGCCGTCCTTACGTCCAAGTGCCGCACGACGACGCGACGGGGCAGGTGACGGCCGACGCCTACGCCGCGCACGTGACGCCCGAGACGCGCGTGGCGACGATCCTGCACACCTCGCCGGTGACCGGCATGGCGAACGACCTCGACGCGATCGCGGCGGCGATCCGCGCCAAGTCGCCGAACGCGTTCATCATCGTCGACGGCATCCAGCACGCCAGCCACGGCCGCATCGACCTGGCGGGTGCGGATGTCGACGGCTACGTGATCTCGCCCTACAAGGTGTTCTCGCGCCACGGCTACGGCATCGCCTGGGCGTCGGACCGGCTGACCGCGCTGCGCCACGACACGCTGCCCGACGGCCCGGCGCAGAACTGGGAGCAGGGCACCCGCGACACCGGCGCCTATGCCACGTTCTCGGACGTGGTGGCCTATCTCGACTGGCTGGGCGGGCGCGTGGGCGACGCCGGCGACGCCCGCGCCCGGATCGAGGCGGCAGGTGCGGCGATCGCGGAATACGAATCCGCGCTGACGCGGGCGATGCTGAACGGCACCGACAATCTGCCCGGCCTGCGCGCGCTGCCCGGCGTCGGCATCGTCGGCGGCGCGGACAATCCCGCGCGCGAGGGGCTGGTCTGCTTCTGGTTGGACCACGTGGAGTCGGCGCACATCGTCGAGGCGCTGAACGAGGCGGGCATCCGCACGCATATCCGCCGCGCGGACCATTATTCCGGCACGATCCTGAAGCCGCTGGGCCGCGCCGATTGCGTGCGCGTCTCGCTGTGCCACTACAACAGCCTGGCCGAGGTGCGCGCCTTCCTCGACGCGATGCGCGGGATCGCGGCGCGCTAGCGGCCTCGGCCCCGCCGCGTCAATCTGCCCGCCGAACCCGCGCCGCCCTGCGCCGTTGTCGCCCTGTAGCCGAGCACGGAGGGCACGCGATGGCCGAGGCGAAGAAGACCGACCCGAAGCTTTGGGACAAGGTGAAGGACGAGATCACCGACTCGTCGAAGGGCGGGAAGAAGGGCCAGTGGTCGGCCCGCAAGGCGCAGATGGCGGTGCGGGAATACAAGCGGCGCGGTGGCGGCTACGCCGATGACGGGCCGGACCAGGACCAGACGCACCTGCACCAGTGGACCGAGGAGGAGTGGGGCACCAAGTCCGGCAAGGAGTCGCTGGACTCGGGCGAACGCTACCTGCCGAAGGAGGTGCGCCTGCTGCTGACCGAGGACGAGTACGCGCGGTCGACCCAAGCCAAGAAGGGCGCCGACGGTCAGTACGCCGACCAGCCCGACGACGTGGCGCGCAAGGCCGCGCGCATCCGCAAGAGCGGCCCGACCCGCAGGATGATCGAGGAACGCGCCTCGGAACTGGGGATCAGGGGCCGGTCGTCGATGGGCAAGGACGCGCTGCTGCGGGCCATCGACAAGGCGACCGACGAGAACGGCCGCGCCCCGGGCTCGCGCGCGGCGCTCGACGCGATGAGCAAGGCCGAACTGCAGGACAAGGCGCGCCAGCGGGGCATCGAGGGCCGCAGCGGGATGTCGAAGGACGATCTGGTGGCGGCGCTGGCCGATGGCGGCGGCGGCCTTGGCGGCAAGAGCAAGGACGAGCTTTATCGGATGGCGCAGAAGCGCGACATCGACGGTCGCAGCCGCATGTCGCGCGACGACCTGGTGCGCGCCCTGTCGTGACGGCGCCTCGCCGGCGGCGCGGGTCGTGTCGCGGATGGTCTGGAGAATGGTGGGCGACCTAGGAATCGAACCTAGCGTGCGTCTCCGCGAGGGAGTTACAGTCCCCTGCCACACCTTGCGGCCTGTCGCCCACCGGCACCGAAAGCGTCGGTGTGAGCGGGTGATTACTAGGGCGGTTTTGCCCCGTCAACCCGGAAATTCCTTGCCCTCGCGCCGGCCCGCATGCGATGGGCGAGGGCCACGGGAAAGGGTGCGACGCATGGCGAAAAAGCCGAAATGGGTGGTCGAGAAGGAGCGCGGCGCCAAGGCCGAAGAGGCGCGCACGGTGTGGCTCTTCGGGCACCACGCGGTGCGCGACGCGCTGGTCAATCCGCGCCGCGAGCGGCTGCGCCTGGTCCTCACGCCCAACGCCGCCGAGAAGCTGTCGGACGCCATCGCGCAAAGCGGAATGACGCCCGAGATCCACGACCCGCGCAGCTTCAAGGCGCCGCTCGATCCCGGCTCGGTCCACCAAGGGGCGGCGCTGGAGGTGGTGCCGCTGGACTGGGGGCGGGTCGAGGACGTGGCGCCGGGCGGGCCGGGCGCGCGGCTGGTGCTGCTCGACCGGGTGACCGATCCGCACAACGTCGGCGCCATCCTGCGCTCGGCCGAGGTGTTCGGCGCGCAGGCGGTGATCGGCCCGCGCCACCACGCCGCACCCGAGACCGGCGCGCTGGCCAAGACCGCCAGCGGCGCGCTGGAACGCCAGCCCTACCTGCGGGTGCGCAACCTGTCAGACACGATCCTGGAGCTGCGCGCCATCGGCTGGCTGGTCCTCGGTCTCGACGGCGAGGCCGAGACCACGATCGAGGGCGCCCTCGACGGCCGGCGCGACCGGCCCGTGGCGCTGGTACTGGGCGCCGAGGGGCCGGGGCTGCGGCCGCGCACGAAGGAAAGCTGCGACGCGCTGGTGGGCATCGCGGCGGCGGGGGATTTCGGCTCGCTCAACGTGTCGAACGCGGCGGCGGTCGCGCTATATGCCAGCCTGCCGCGCGCGGGGGGCGGCAGGACGCCGGAGTAGACGATGCCAGCCATCAAGGTTGCCACCTGCACCTATTGCGGCACGCGCGCGGCGCTGGTCCTGAGCGGGCAGACGCGGCACGAACTGGCCTGCAGCGCCTGCGGCGCGCCGCTGCACGACCTCAAGATGCTGCGCGCCGACGCGGACCACGCGCCGCGCTACGGCCGGGCGCCGGACCGTGCGATGCCGGACCGGCCGCGGAAGGCCGGGCGGCGCGACAAGGCCAAGGGCCTCGAGGCGGTGGCGCTGGGGCTGCTGGGCAATTCGCGGCTGAAGCGCAAGCTGCTGAAGAAGGCGATCAAGGCGGCCGGCGACATCTTCGACTGACGCGGCTTTGCTCTGGCCATCGGGGCTGCGCTGCCGTATCTGGCGCGGGACGAAACGGAGGCCACATGGCGGATTACGAGACCCCCGGACCGGTCGAGGAGAACTGGCGCGACGCGATCTCCTCGGTCGAGGAAATCATCGACGACGCGCGGTCCGGGCGGATGTTCATCCTGGTCGACCACGAGGACCGCGAGAACGAGGGCGACCTGGTGATCCCGGCGCAATGGGCGACGCCCGATGCGGTGAACTTCATGGCGCTCTACGGCCGCGGGCTGATCTGCCTTGCCATGACAGGCGAGCGGATCGGCGAACTGGGCCTGCAGCTGATGTCGACGAACAATTCGAGCCGGCACGAGACCGCCTTCACCACCTCGATCGAGGCGCGCGAAGGGGTCACCACGGGCATCTCGGCCGCCGACCGGGCGCGCACGATCCAGGTGGCGATCGACGCCAGCAAGGGTGCGGCCGACATCGCCACCCCGGGCCACGTCTTTCCGCTGCGCGCCAAGGCGGGCGGCGTGCTGGTCCGCGCGGGCCATACCGAGGCCGCGGTGGACGTGGCGCGCCTGGCCGGGCTGAACCCGTCGGGCGTGATCTGCGAGATCATGAACGACGACGGCACCATGGCGCGGCTGCCGGAACTGGTGGCCTTCGCGCAGCGGCACGGCCTCAAGATCGGCACGATCAGCGACCTGATTTCCTACCGCCGGCGCAACGACAACCTCGTGAAGGTCCGCACCGAGCAGACCATCACGTCGGAATTCGGCGGCGACTGGGCGATGCGCGTCTACGTCGACGAGACCCACGGCGACGAGCACGTGGTGCTGGTCAAGGGCGATCTGTCCGGCCCCGAGCCTGTGCTGGTGCGGATGCATGCGATGGACCCGATGCTGGACGTGATCGGCACCGGCCCGCGCGGCCGGGCGCACGAGTTCCAGCACGCGATGGAGGCCGTCGCCGCCGAGGGGCGGGGCGTCGTCGTGCTGCTGCGCGACACCTCGATGAAGATGGACGTGGGCGAGGAGGTCTCGCCCCGCACGCTGCGGCAATACGGGCTGGGGGCGCAGATCCTGTCCTCGCTCGGCCTGTCGAAACTCACGCTGCTGACGAACTCGCCCACGCCCAAGGTGGTGGGGCTCGAGGCCTACGGGCTCGAGATCGTCGGCACCCGCAAGATATCGGAGCTTGGCTGATGGCCGGATCGGAAACCCACTACACCCTGCCGCGGCCGGACTTCGACCGCCCGGTCAAGCTGCTGATCGTGGTGGCGCCGTACTACAAGGACATCGCCGACCAGCTGCTGGCCGGCGCGCGGGCCGAGATCGAGGCCGCGGGTGGCTCGCACCAGACGGTCGAGGTGCCCGGCGCGCTCGAGATCCCCACGGCGATCGGCATCGCCGGGCGGATGAGCGACTTCGACGGTTACGTCGCGCTGGGCTGCGTGATCCGCGGCGAGACCACGCATTACGAGACCGTGTGCAACGACAGCTCGCGCGGGCTGACGCTGCTGGGGCTGCAGGGGCTGTGCATCGGCAACGGCATCCTGACGGTCGAGAACCGCCAGCAGGCCGAGGCGCGCGCCGAGCATGCGGGCCAGAACAAGGGCGGCGGCGCCGCCGCGGCCGCGCTGCACCTGATCGCGCTGGCGCGGCACTGGGGCGCGCAGCGCAAGGGCGTCGGCTTCGTCCCCGGAGACGCGTCATGACCGAGCTTTCGGGCAACCAGAAGCGCAAGATGCGCAGCGCCGCGCGGCTTTACGCGGTGCAGGCGCTGTTCCAGATGGAGCAGTCGGATTCCAGCGTCGATGCGGTGCGGCGCGAATTCCTCGACTACCGCTTCGGCGCGACGACACCCGAGGGCGACGAGATGGCCGAGGGCGACGTGGACCTGTTCACCGAGGTGACCGAGCAAGCGATCAACTGGCAGGCGCGGATCGACCAGCTGACCGACCGGGCGCTGGTGGCCAAGTGGCCGATCGACCGGATCGACACCACGCTGCGGGCGCTGTTCCGCGCGGGGGGCGCCGAGCTGGTGGCGCTCGACACGCCGCCGAAGGTGGTGATCGCGGAATACGTCTCGGTCGCCGAGGCGTTCTACCCCGAGGGGCGCGAGCCGAAATTCGTCAACGCGGTCCTGGACCACATGGCGCGCGAGGCGAAGCCGGACGCGTTCTGAGCGTGTCCCACGATGGGACACTGGGGCGCCCCAGAAGAATCAATGGTTTGCAGAGACGAATTTACCTTTCGGTAACGAAGGCCGCCGAAAGACGCACCCCGCACCCGGCTTCTTCTCTCTGAAAATATCCCAGGGGAGTCCGCGAAGCGGGCGGGGGCAGAGCCCCCTCTTTCACGCCCTCACCGCCGCGATCCGCGGCGGCGGGCCGTCACCCGGCGCAGGCGCGGGGGAACGCAAGCGGCGGGAACCACGCCAACCGTGTGGGTCGTGCATTCCCGAGGACCTGTATGTACAGGTGGGCGCCAGGTAGCGAGACCACGGTCACGCCAGAGCCAGCTCCCTCGGATTTGCTTAAGGCCACCGGAATGTACCCGTTCACGAGAAGGGCAGAACCCGCCTGAGCGCAGAGGTAAGCCTGTCCCGGCCGTCTGACAAGGGCCGCCGAGAGAAAGTCCGACGGGCCGCGGCACGGGGTCGGTCGGTCAGCTTTCGGGGGTGACGAAGCCGTAGCGTTCCAGCTCTTCGGGCACCAGGATGTAGATCTCGTCCGGGGGCGTGCCGAGACCGTGGCGCATGACCATCGGGTCGATGCCCATCTCGTCGAGATAATCCATCACCTCGGCCTGGCTGGCCTGGATGTCCTCGACCGCGACGAAGGCGGGCAGCAGCACGTTGCGACCGTAGAAATGCTGGTGCACGCCGACCGAGGCGTCGGGGTCGATCCGGCGCGTGGCGCCCCCCGCCAGAAGGTAGGGGCAGGCCGACAGGCAGTATTCGCCCGACAGCATGCGCGTGCCGATACCGGCCTGGCGGATGGCGCGCCCCAGGGACAGCGCCTCGGACACGGTGCCGCCGGGGCTTTGCAGGATCAGCGTCTCGATCGCCGGGTCGGCCTCGGCCAGCATGTCGGCGATGCGGGTGGCGTCGCCCTCGGCGATCTCGCCCTCGAGCCGCCAGGTGGCGCCGGATTCGGGTGTCAGGACCAGCCGGTCGGGCAGGTCGCCGGGATCGCGCGCGGGCTGCACGGCGGGACGGTCGCGGTCGGGGGCGTAGGTGCGGCGCTGGTCGCCGGGGCGAACGGGCTGTGTGAGGCCCGGCGTCTCGGGGCCGAAGCCCGGCATGCGCAACTGGCCCAGCCGCATGTCGCCGAGGATCAGGAAGGCGGCGATGCCCAGCTGGAAGATCAGCACGCCCATCAGCGTGCGGGCGATGGCGTTGCGCGGCATCTACTCGGCCGCGTCACGCACGGGTGGCGGCGGCGGTGCCGCGCGGGGGCCTGCGTCCTGCGGGATCTGCGCCATCGCGCCCTCCATCTCGCGCATGGCGTGCAGGGCGGCGCGCAGCTCGGCCAGGGTCATGGTGTCCTCGACGCCCGAGCCCTCGCGCCCCTGCCGGATGGCCGAGCGGGTGATCGCGACGATGAAGACCAGCACCGCGGGCAGCAGGTCGATCGCGATGGCGCCCGCCCACGAAGGCACGAAGTTGCGCGCGTAGACGATCACCGCGTCGGCCGCCGACAGGGGCGTGTAGTCGATTTCCGCCGGGGGCTGCATGGCGATGACCTGCGCGGCGGCCTGGTCCAGCGTCGCCGCGCGCTGCGCCAGCACCTGCAGGACCGAGCCGATGGTCGCGGACTGGCTGTCGCGCGCGGCGTCGGTGCTGGCGTCGAGTTCGGGCAGCACCACCGATTCCGACAGGTCCTGCGCGGCGCGCTGCACGAGCGGGGCGACCGACAGCTGGCGCAGCTGGGTGATGATGCCCTGCAGGCGCACGGCGGCCTCGGAGAACTCGACCGAGCGCGCCTCGACCGGGCCCGGCTCGACCGTGAGCGAGCGCATGCGCGACAGGATCTGGTTGCCCTCGTCGAAGGCGGATTCGACCAGCGGCGTCTGCGCGGCGATCTGCGCTTCCAGCGTGGCGAGCTCGTCCGATTTCTGCCGCAGCACGCGGAAGACCGCGCCGCGCCCGGCGAGGCCCGACAGGGACCCTTGCGCCTCCTGCTCGGACAGGTCCTCGAAGCTCTGGCGCACGCGGGCGACGTCGCGCTCCAGCGCCTGCGCGGACAGCGCGACCTCGTGCGCGCGTTCCAGGCTGGACTGGTAGTCCTGCACCGTCTCGGCCAGGTGCTGTTCGACGGCCGCCGAGCCTGCCAGCGCCGCGGCGTTCAGCCAGGACGACATGGCCACGATGGCGAGGCTGCCCAGCCCCATCGCGGCGAAGAGCCCGGTGCGCGCGGCGGCGGTGCGCACCGACGGGAAGAGCCGCATGAGGTACGACCAGAACACGAAGATGCCGACCGAGACGGCGGTGGAATAGGCGATGGCGGCGAAGACGGACATGGCACCGTTGTCGTCCAGCAGCGACGAGACCCCGAGATAGGTGTAGATGCCCGAGGCGACCGCCAGCACGCCGAGCGCCGTGCCGGTGAAGGTGTTGAGCCAGCCCAGGTGATCCTCGAGCTCGCGCGCGGCGCGGACGTTGCGCGCCTCGGCCCGGCCGAGGCGGTGGCCGGTGTCGGGATCGGCCTCGTAGCGCGGCGCGGTGTCGGTGTCCTGCGGCATGGCGGTCTCCGTGAATGCCTGGAGACGCTAGTCGCGCCGACTGCGGAAGGAAAGCGGGGTTGCCGTTTGTTCACGGCTTGTTCATATTCGGGCCATGATTGGGATGAGCGACAGGCCCGGGATGGCCGAGATGAAACCCGGCCAGCTTCTGGCGCGGGGCGTGTGCCGGCACCTCGCCAGCATGGGCTTCTCGGTGGTCGAGGAATTCTGCCCCGAGCGCGGCAAGCGGCTGGACGTCATGGCGCTGGGCCCCAAGGGCGCGCTGTGGGTGATCGAGTGCAAGTCGAGCGTGGCCGACTTCACCTCGGACGCGAAATGGGAAGGCTACCTGGAATGGGGCGACCGGTATTTCTGGGCGGTGGACCAGGATTTCCCGACCGAGCGGCTGCCGGACGGGACCGGGCTGATCGTCGCCGACGCCTACGACGCCGAGATCCTGCGCATGGGCCCCGAGACGAAGCTGGCCGGCGCGCGGCGCAACGCGGTCATCCGGCGCTTCGCGCAGCACGCGGCGCGCCGGCTGCACGG
Organism: Citreimonas sp.; assembly: GCF_042096055.1. NCBI lineage: Bacteria > Pseudomonadati > Pseudomonadota > Alphaproteobacteria > Rhodobacterales > Roseobacteraceae > Citreimonas > Citreimonas sp. The sequence continues at coordinate 30,968 of NZ_JBELMH010000026.1, forward strand.
CCTGCGCGATCCGGGCGCGTGCCTGGGCGAGCTCTAGTCAGCGGCGGCCCTTGGGCTTGACACGGCGGGCGGCCTGGATCGCGGCGCGCAGTTCGTCGACGATCTCCTCGGCCTCCTCGGGGTCGAAGTCCATCGGGATCTCGAGCCCGCCGTCGGCGGTCACGAAGAGGCGCACCTGGCCCATGTCGGTCGGTCCGATCTGCAGGTTCGCCTCGATGTCGCGTTCGTCGTTGATGCCCATGGCTGACCCTTTGCGGTTTGGCAGGCCACAGCGCTAAAGCCGGCGCGGTTGATTTGCAAGCGCGCGCGGGGCTAGCTGGCGGGCATGGAGGCTGTGCTGCGACCCTATCGACCGGAGGATCACGCGTGGCTGCTGGCGCTGCACGTGACGCATTACGCACGCGTCGAGGGTTTCGACGAAAGCTTCGGAGAGGTGGTCGACGGCGCGCTGTCGTCGTTCGAGACTGGGCACGACCCGGCGCGCGAGCGTGGGTTCGTGGCCGAGGCGGATTGTCCGCTGGGCAGCATCTTCTGCGTGCGCGAGGACGATACGACGGCGCGGCTGCGGATGTTCATCCTGCACGACGCGGCGCGCGGCACCGGGCTGGGCCGGCGGATGCTGGGCGCGTGCACCGATTTCGCACGCGCGGCGGGCTATCGGCGCATGGTGCTGGGCACGCATGAAAGCCACCGCGCGGCCTGCGCGCTGTACCGAAGCGCGGGCTGGCGGTGCGTGGCGTCGCGCCCGGTGCACAGTTTCGGCGTCGATCTGGTGGAACAGCGCTGGGAGACGGATCTCTAGGATTCGCGCTTGCAATCGATCCGGGCTCTGGGTATTTCGCCCTCGCGTGCCGCCTTAGCTCAGTTGGTTAGAGCGCTAGATTGTGGATCTAGAGGTCCCCCGTTCGAGCCGGGGAGGCGGTACCATCCCCCAAGAACGCATCGCCGGGCCGAGGACGCCGCGCCATCAGGTCACCAGTGCTGCGGAGCCACGCTTGCGATGCGGGCGCAGCCAGCGGATGCCGTCGGCCAGCGAGTAGGTGACGAACAGCTTCGACGGGTCGATGACGCTGCGCGCGTCGGACAGGTTCTGGAACATCCGCATCGTGCCGTAGGCGGCCTCGCTGCCGACGATCATCGCGCGCGGCGTCGTCTGCCGGTTCCGGTTGCGCGAGCTCAGGTGCACCCAGGCCTTCACGACCTCGGTGCCGACGTCGTCGAAGGCAGAGCCGCGCATGTCGTGGATGGTGGGCGTGGCGCAGGCCTCGGGGCCCATGCTGTTGAGCCAGTCGAGAAAGATCCGGTGCGTCTCGGTCGTCAGGGCGTGGGGCTGGCGGATGTAGAACATGCCGTAGGCGGCGCGGACCTCGAACGTCTCGAACCGGGCGACGACGGTCGAGTGCGCGCAAGGGTTGGAGCTGGATGGTTGCGCCATGCGGTCAACGGTTTCCGGGGTTCTCCAATAAGTTGTGGCAGTATGAAGGGGGGCGCACGCGTGTCAAGGAGACGCCGGATCGGCACCGGTCGCCTGCGGCACGACAGCGATACTCTGGCGCAGCGTGCCGGCGGCGCGGTCGAAGATCAGGATGCGGTCGTCGGCGGTGACAACGGCGTACCAGTCGGGCCCTTGGGTGAAGGCCGTGGCGGTGGTGCCGTCGGGCAGGGCGATGCGCTCTGGCAAGGGCGCGCGGGCGTTGCTATAGCCGTGCCACAGCAGGGCGGTCATCGCGACGACCGCGCCGATCATCACCACCATCAGAACCGTCACCAGCCGGCGCAGCAGCCGCAGCGCGGGCGGCTCGGGAAGCTCGTCTTCGGGCCGGAGTGAAGACATGGACCGGATCCTTCGCGTCACCATCGCGGCCGCGCCGCCGCCGCGCCTTGATAAGGCGCTGGCGCGCGATGTGCCAGAGGAGGCCGCGCTGTCGCGCACCCGGCTGTCGCGCCTGATCGCCGAGGGTGCCGTCAGCCGCGGCGCCGAGGTGCTGCGCGATCCCAAGGCCTGCGTCGAGGAGGGCGACGAGATCGCCATCGCGGTGCCCGCGCAGCAGGATTACCACGTCGAGGCGCAGGCGATCGCGCTGGATGTCCGGCACGAGGACGACGACCTGATCGTCGTCAACAAGCCCGCCGGCATGGTGGTGCATCCCGCGCCGGGATCGCCCGACGGCACGCTGGTCAACGCGCTGCTGCACCATTTCGGCGGCAACCTGTCCGGCGTCGGCGGCGAGAAGCGGCCCGGCATCGTGCACCGCATCGACAAGGACACGACCGGCCTGCTGGTGGTGGCCAAGTCCGACCGCGCGCATCACGCGCTGGCCGCGCAGTTCGCCGACCACTCGGTCGACCGAGCCTACATGGCGGTGGTGCACGGCGTGCCCGACCAGGCCGACCCGCGGCTGCTGGGCACGCGCGGCGTGTCGGTCGAGGGCGGCGCGATCACCATCACCTCGGGGCTGGCGCGGCACCGGACGGACCGGCAGCGGCAGGCGGTCTATTTCGACGGGCACGGGCGCCACGCGATCACCCGCGCGCGGGTGCTGGAGCGCTTCGGCACGCCGCCGGCGGCCGCCCTGGTGGAATGCCGGCTGCAGACCGGGCGCACGCACCAGATCCGGGTGCACATGGCGCATGCGGGCCACGCGCTGATCGGTGATCCGGTCTATGGCGGGCGGCGCAAGCTGTCGGTCAAGGCGCTGGGCGCGGACGCGCTGGCCGTGGCGCAGGACTTCCACCGGCAGGCGCTGCACGCGGCCGAGCTGGGCTTCGACCACCCCGACGGCAGCGGGCGGATGACGTTCCGCGCCGATCCGCCCGACGACCTGTCGGCGCTGATCGCCGCGCTGCGCGGCGCCTGACCGCGCCGCCGGGTGTAACATCCACTCACGCCGGCGCGCTGATGCGCACGGGGGCGTGAAGGCCGGCAATGCAACCTTACGCGGCCGCATTTCTTGTTTAAGTGAACGGTAACAGGATGCTGGCAGCGTCGGCGAATCGGGCTTCATCAGCTTGAACGCGACGATGTTAGCGCCTATCTGAATGTTAAGCCCGATAACATCGGGCGGTGATGGAGGGACGTGTCGTGAGCAACTATGCCAATCTGCCGGCGCCGTCGCCGGAGGCCGGCCTCAGCCGCTACCTGTCGGAAATCCGGCGCTTTCCGCTGCTGGAGCCCGAAGAGGAATACATGCTGGCCAAGCGCTGGGTCGAGGATCAGGACACCGAGGCCGCGCACCGGCTGGTGACCTCGCACCTGCGGCTGGCGGCGAAGATCGCCATGGGCTACCGCGGCTACGGCCTGCCGCAGGCCGAGGTGATTTCCGAGGCGAACGTCGGCCTGATGCAGGCGGTCAAGCGCTTCGACCCCGAGAAGGGGTTCCGCCTGGCGACCTACGCGATGTGGTGGATCCGGGCGTCGATTCAGGAATACATCCTGCGGTCCTGGAGTCTGGTGAAGCTGGGGACCACGTCGGCGCAGAAGAAGCTGTTCTTCAACCTGCGCAAGGCCAAAAGCCGCATCGGCGCGCTGGAGGAGGGCGACCTGCGCCCCGAGCACGTCGAGAAGATCGCGACCGACCTGGGCGTGACCACCGACGAGGTGATCTCGATGAACCGGCGGCTGTCGGGCGGCGACGCGTCGCTGAACGCCACCGTCGGCTCCGAGGGTGAGGGCACGATGCAGTGGCAGGACTGGCTGGAGGATGAATCCGCCGACCAGGCCGAGGATTACGCCGAGCGCAACGAGCTCGAATCCCGTCGTGCGTTGCTGATCGAGGCGATGAGCGTGCTCAACGATCGCGAGAAGGACATCCTGACCCAGCGGCGCCTGTCCGAGCAGCCGGTGACGCTCGAGGACCTGTCGTCGGTCTACGACGTCAGCCGCGAGCGCATCCGCCAGATCGAGGTGCGGGCCTTCGAGAAGCTGCAGAAGAAGATGCGCGATCTGGCCAAGCAGCAGGGCATGACCACCGCCTGAGCCCGCGGCGCGCTTGCAACTCGGCGCGTCCTCCCCGATACCGCTAACCGGTATCGGGGAGGATGACGTATGGATCACGTGAGATGGGGTATCCTGGGCGCGGCGAAGCTGGCGCGCACGACGATGGCGCAGGCCTGCCAGGTGGCCGAGGGCGGCACCTTCGCGGCGCTGGCCACCCGCGACCGGGCGAAGGCCGCGCCGTTCGTCGCGCTGAACCCCGACCTGCGGGTGCACGACAGCTATGACGCGCTGCTGGCCGATCCCGAGATCGACGCGGTCTACATCCCGCTGCCGAACCACATGCATGTCGAGTGGACGATCAAGGCCCTCGAGGCCGGCAAGCCGGTGCTGGTCGAAAAGCCGCTGGGCATGAACGTGGCCGACTACGACAAGGTCATCGAGGCGCGCGACCGCACCGGGCTGACCACGGTCGAGGCCTTCATGATCCCGCACCACCCGCAATGGCAGAAGGCGCGCGAGCTTTATCGCGAAGGCGCGATCGGCAAGCTGGTCAACGTCACCGCGAGCTTCAGCTACGACAACCGCAACGAGGCGTCGAACATCCGCAACCGAGTCGAGACCGGCGGCGGGGCGATCCCCGATATCGGCGTCTACATCTTCGGCTCGGTCCGGCTGGTGACCGGAGAGGAACCCGAGGAGCTGCACGACGTGCGCATCCGGCGCGAGAACGGCGTCGACGTCTGGGCACACGTGACCGCGCGGTTCCCGTCGTTCCAGTACGCGGGCATGGTCTCGATGCGGGCGGCGCCGTGGCAGGAGGTGACGTTCCACGGCGAGGGCGGCGTGATGCGGCTGGTCGCACCCTTCAACCCGCGCGTCTTCGGCGAGGCGCGCGTGATGCTGTCGCGGGTGGACCATCGCGGCGGCGGCTCGGAGGTGACCGAGTGGCGCTATCCCACGGCCGATCACTACGTGGCGCAGATCGAGGCGTTCAACCGCTGCCTGCTGGAGGGCGCCGAGGTGACGGTGCCGCTGGAATTCGGCCGCGGCACGCAGGAGATGATCGATCGGGTCTACGCCGCCGAACGGGGCGTGTGACGGCGATACGGCGCTCGCGGCCCTGCGGGCCGCGTCGCCCCGCCCGCCGTCCCCGGCCCGCGCGGGACTAGAGGTCGGCGATCTCGATCACCACCTTGCCGGTCGAGCGGCGGTCGCGCAGCAGGGCGAGGGCGGCCTCGGCCTCGTCCAGCGGCAGGGCGTGGCTGACATGGGGGCGGATGCGCTCCTGCCGGTGCCATTCCATCAGGATGCGCAGCGACTGCGTCAGCACATCGGGGCGGAAGCCCAGGTAGCCGCCCCAGTAGAGGCCCATCACGGTCAGGTTCTTGACCAGCAGGTGGTTGGCCTTGATCTGCGGCACCTCGCCCGAGGCGAAGCCGATGGTGAGGATGCGCGCCTCGGGGCGGCAGGCGCGGAAGGCCGCGTCGAACTGCGCGCCGCCCACCGGATCGTAGACCACGTCTGCACCGCCGAGCGCGCGCACCGCGTCGCGGATGTCGGTGTCGGTCGCGTCGATCAGGTGGTCGGCGCCGGCCTCGTGCGCGGCGCGCAGCTTGTCGCGGCCGCGGGCGCAGGCGATCACCCGCGCGCCCATCAGCTTGCCGATCTCGACCGCCGT